>NZ_JAMZGM010000103.1 GCF_024158605.1 Sebaldella sp. S0638
CATTTCGGACACCTGCCTTCTCTCAATTAGTTTACACAATCAAGATTTTTGTGTCCACTTTTTCATACTAACACCATTTGTCACTTCCGCCTCCTTCTCTACTTCTTTAGTCTCCTGCTCTGTATTTTCGCCTGTTCCTGTTTTTTCTTCTTTTGTTTCATCCAGTTCTTTTCCTTCTACAATTACTTTTTCATCATCTTTTTTTTCTGTTTTAGGCTTAGCCATTGTATATTTCCTCCTCTAAATTAGTGTTTATTACGGGAACTTTGAAAGTAATATTCATCTGAAACCAGATATATGGTTCCGGCTGTTCCGGATTCAGTAACCCTTGTATACTGTTACGATCCACATAGTATTCGCCCAGCCTTCCTGTTGCTATCATTTCCTGTTTTATTCGCTCGTATATATTTATACAATCATGATAAGCTTCTTCTTCAAATTCTGGAGCGTACATTCCAATGAGAATGTTATATGTCAACTCCGCATTTGAAATTCCATTCTGCAGTAAATACTTATCATTGTTAAAAGTTACTAATATACAAGGGTAAAAATTCACATCTTCGTTTATCTCTCTGCCAGGTAGAAAACCCCGGAAAAATTTTAAAGATTCTCTACCTTTTACACTGTTATATTTATCATGTTCAAAAATTCTTTTTAATGTCGAAATCATGTTATCCTCAATATTAACAATCATTTTAATATCCTTCCTATTTCATGTGTTATCCTTTTTTCCATATTTTCCATCACTTTTTCTTCTATATCATCTAATATAGACTGTTCCCCCAGCATTTGTGGCGAACTTGGACCATGTAGTAATTTTATCGGGTATCTCTTATCTGTTTTTCTCTGAAAAGCTCCCTTTTGAATTAGAAAACCTTTTGAAATTGGTTTTAGTCCGCCTTTTTTTATTGAGGCTGTCAGCTTCTTTTTACTCCTTACAACCTTTGCCGGGTTTAACTTAAAAGCTGTAAGCGGTAATGGTGTACCAGATGATTTTATTATTCCGCCTATCGGGCTTTTTATAACAGACATAGAGCCTGCTACTTCTCCAGCTTTTGCTGTATATTTTTCCCGTACTTTTCTCTTCATGTCTGTTTTGGTCATATTTATTACTCTATTTGATGCAAGTTTTGACACTTGGGCTACTTGCTTAGGGGTTAAGTCCAATTTACTAATTATTTTTTCTACATTCCTAGTATTTACAGTTATTTTCATTATTATTCCTCGTATTTCTGTAAATCTATTTCATATACTCCATTTTTCTCTTTAGAATCCAGTATTTTATATTTTTTATTATCAATTAATAAATCTCGGTCAGCTTTTGGTTTAGCTGGAAGATCTTCAACTTGAATAAATAAGACTAGACAGTTTTGTATTATCCCTTCTGCCTCAAGTTCCTTATGTTTTTCCTTAAATAATGTTTCATCTATAACAACTTTTACATTGTTTCCATTCACATTTCGGTATTCTGCAAACTCATTCAAATTGAAAAATACATTTTTATTATCTCTTGCTACTGCTTCTTTAAAGTTCATTACATTTCCTCACTTATAGTAAGCTTATTTATTAATTCCAGTATTTTGTCTTTCTTTTTTACTTCTGTTAGTTCTATGTTATTTTCTGCTGCTATCTCCTCCAGCTCTGCAATCGTTTTTTTGTCCAGTTCTTCATATGTCAGTTTGATTTCTTCATAATCTTCTTCCTCTTTTTCACCAGGTGGTATTTCTGGAGTTTTTATCTCTCCTTCCAAAATTTCGACTTTTTCAACCTCTGCAATCTCTGCATATCCTGCTTTTATAAATTCCTGCTCTTCTTTTGAACTTAAATCTATTTTTTGTCCTTTTTTGTATTCCTTTCCGTCTTTCCTGAAATTTACTAATAGTTTTATCATATTACACCACCTTTGAATAATAATGTGCATCAACATCTTCTGGTACAATAAGCGGTGCCGAAGCTAATCTTAAATACTCATTATCTTCTGCTTCATCTACCCAATGTTTCGGTATTCTAGTACCTACGAAAATTTGTTTTTTCTTATCTACCATTTGTGCTATTGCCCCATAATGAACTGACATTGATTTTGCCCTGCAGGCTATAACTCCGCCATCCGGAATTATTGATTCATTTTGCATTGTTAAGGGATTTACAACCCAGTCAACATAAGTATAAATATCCACATTCAAATCCGGTATTGTTCCTAAAAATGTTGTTCCATCACCTAAACTACGTGGATTTACTCTTAATTGGTCTGCCTGTGTCAATTTTAACTGCTCTATTACTTTTGCATGATTTCTGAAAGCTTTTGCTGCTTTTGGAGTTAAAACCACACTATCTACTATTACTCCTGTATCTTCCTGTATTTGTAACTGCCATCTTCTTATATCCTCAATTGGATTACTTCCGGCATTATCCCATTTGTCTGTTCCTCCCAGTACTTCTATGTTAGCAGAACCATATTTTATGGCCCTGTCTGTTGTTTTCCCTTTCATTGGTACAATTCCAGTAGACAGGTACTGTCCTAACATCCACAACTCTCTTCTTATTATTGCTTCATCCAGCTCCTTTAATTCTTTTGCAACTTGTGTTAGTCCTTCGTCAGCTCCGCTTACAGCATTTCCATATATTGTCTGCCCGAATTGCTGTTCAAGAAGTTCATTTGCATTTGCCCGTCTAAAAGGTTTTATTATTCCTGGTTCAAATTCTCTTACTTCAAAACCTTCTTTTTCTAAAAGTTCTCCGCCTATATACGGTGCTGTAAATGGTGCCATTATTCTTCTTGATTTCTTGAAATGAATTTCAAATTTTCTTGTCTTATGTGTTTCTACTGATCCCATTAATAAAGTCCATAAAAATAAATTAGGTCTTTTTGTTTGTAGTAATGCTGCTATTAATGTTTTTAAGTCATACATTCTTTTTTTCCTCCTATGATATTATTATTGATAATTTTCTTGCTGGTTTTACTAATTTTTCCTTGTCAAATCCTGTTTCTACAATTAAGGCAGACATATTAAATTCTCCGGTAAAATAGACCTGAATTAACCCTTCGTCTTTTAGTTCCTTAGTTTCCAGAACTACAGCATGGATATTTGTTTCATCAAATCCTGTTCTTCCTATGAGATCACAAGTTCCGTCGTCCTTCTGGCCTATTACCATTCCTCTTTCCCATACTCCAGCTGGTAACTTCGCTGTTTTCACCAGTTCTTTTATTGTCATTCCATTTAAGAGATTGTCTCCCTTTTTTTCCATTGTTATTTCTTCTTGTGGTATCGGCATTTATTCCACTCCTCTCATTTTATTTATTATTGCTGCTATCCCTGTTGCGTTTGCTTCTATTGTTTCTGTTTGTCCTTCTGTTTCTGGCTTAATTTCATTTATCTCTGCACTGTCTTTTACCATCTTTTCTATTTCTGTTTGCCCTAATTGTTTTTGATAATTTAGGATATCCAGTGCCAGCTCTGCCTTTGTTTTCCCTTCTTTTTTAGCATTAATAATAAGTTCCTGATTTTCTGTCGTTCCTGCTATTTCATCTATTGCAAGCATTCTAGCTCTTTCTTCTTCTATTGCTGCATTACGTATTGAATTATATATATCAGAATAACTATTTTTGATAATTTCCGCTGTTATTTCTGTTTTTTTTGGTTCATTTTGATTATTATTTGCTCCCATTTTATTTATTTCCTCCTCTTTATTTTTAGTATTAAGATTTAAAAAACTTGTTACAGGAAATTTTGAATATCTGTTAACGTCATAACTTACGCCATTTATCATTAACATTTTATTTTCAATTTCTCCGCCTATTTCCTCTTTGTCTATTTTAGTTATGAACCCTTTTTCTAGTGCTTCATCTGCACTTAGCCATGTTTCATTATCCAGCATTTGAATAATTTCCTCTTTTGACAAATTACTTCGCTCCATATATGTGTCTATTAGGCTGTCTCTTAATTTATCAAGTGTATCAGCTCTTTTTCTCATTTCTTCTGCTGTTCCTATTACTCCGCTACTTGGATTGTGTATCATTAACCATGCATTTATAGGCATTATTATTTCTGTTCCTGCCATTGCTATTATTGAAGCTATACTTGCCGCTATTCCGTCTATATATACTTTTTTCACAGTTGCACCATGACTTTTTATAGAGTTATGTATAGCTATTCCGGCAAAAACTTCGCCACCACTTGAATTTATCCTTATTGTTAAGACTTCAACGTCTCTTATTTCGTCCAATTCATCATTGAATTCTCTTGCTCCCACGCTGTTAGGGTTCCACCAACTAGGGTCTCCTATGTCTCCGTATAGCCTTATTTCCCCTTCTCTTGTTCCATTCCTTATTACATTCCAGAACTTCTTCAATTTTCTTCACCTTCTTTCTCATCTTCTTCATTTTCTTTTTTACGTCCGGCTCCTTCTCTTTTTCCTCCTCTGTTATCTGTTCCTTCTTCTTCAGACTGTACAGTTTCTTCTTTTGATTTAACATTATTAGCTATTCCTAAATTGTCCATTATCTCCTTCTCTTTTCTTAATTGCTCTGCGTTTTTCTCCCAGTCGCCGCCGTTCATTTCCATTGTTTCCTGTGTTCTTGTTGTAATTCCTAAGTTTATTCTTTTTTCAGCTGCCACAACTTCTTTCAACGGATCTATTTGTCCTTGACTTGGCCCATACCACATACATTTATATAAGGCCTCACGATATAGAGGGTCTTTTTTATATCTTTCTTTATTTATGTGCGGTAATTTTCCAGAGTACACCAATAAGTCAATAAATTGTTCATATACCGGGTTACAGAACTGTTTTATTAAAAAGTATCTTCTGTATTTCACAAATTTCCATAACTCCAATAAGGCCGCTCTTGAGGCACTATATGAACTGCTAAAATGTTTCAATAATGATTCAAAAGGAATTTCTAAAGCTGCTCCGATATTTCGGCATATTGAAGTTACAAACGATTCAAATGAGGCATTTTGCCTGGCGGGATTTACAACACTTGCCCTTTCTCCTTTATCAAGTGCCATTATATTTCCTTGTCCTAATTCCAGAGTACTCTCGTCTTCCTTATCTATTTGATCTTTTTCTGATATTCCGCCTCCCTTTCCTAATGGTTCGGTTATATCCGGTGTTTCTATAAATACTGTGAAAAAACTTGCTATTACTGCTGCATGTAACTCCGCTTTTTGGTATCTATCCAACTGTTTTAAGTCTTCTATTACATGAGCAAGATAAGGGACTCCCCTTCTCTGTGCTGGTCTTTCTGCAAGCATAATGTGGAGTATATTTCTTTTTTGGCTTGTTCCGCCTCTTAATGTTATTCTCTTTGTTTGCATACTCTTTTGTTTTATGTGATATGCCACTATTTTTCCATTTTGTAGCTCTACACCATTTTTTATATCTGCTCCGCCACTTCCTAAGCCTGCCCCTACTTGGTCACCTTCAATTACCTGTAGTTTTAAATATCCGTCTTTTTCAACCGGAAGTAACACAAAGACATCACCAGACATTAATTGTGACAACATTACGAGGTTTTGAACTTCCTCAAAGCTTTCTTCCCTAAAAAGTCCACAGTTTTTACTCCAGTATTGATATTCTCTTTCTATGATTTTCTCTATTTCCGTTTTCTGCTCTTCCTTTAAATCTAAATATTCATAATCAATACTTGGTTTTGCTTTCAGTCCTGTCCCTACTGCATTAGTTGTTATATTTTTTATTGCAGCTGTAGCTACTGTTGAACCCTGCCATAAGCTCCGTGAACGCTTAACTAATATCTCATGATTTTCTCCGATATCTTCGTCAGCCGTTCCACTGTCTGCATTCATACCTTTTAATGCTTTTTTTCTTCGACTGGCTCCGTGTTCGTCATATCCTTTATTAACAATTTTAAATACTTCCATTTTTTCTCGGTATAAAGTTCTCTTTAATCCTGCTTCTGGATTAATTACTCCAACCGCTTTATCTATAACGTTTCCTATTCCCATTTATTTTACTTCCTCCTTCCTACCTATCCCGTGGTATTACTCCGTATATCTTCCTTCTCCTTCCTCCATTTTGGGCTAATTCAAGTTGTTTTTTCCAATATTCTATTCTTTCTCTTACTTCTGCTGCATTTGCTCTTGTTAAATTTTGTGTTCCTATCTGATAACTTTTTCCAGTCGCAAGGGCAAAGTCAGCATCAAGCCATGATTGCAAATGTTTTCTACATTCTTCTACTGTAAACATTTATATTACTCCTTTCGAAATCACTTTTCTTTTTCTTACTCTTATTGTCCTTGTGTTATAGTAATCACCCCGTGGTAATTTGTATAAAGCTTCTAATTGTGGGCTTAAAATGTCAAAAGCTGCCATAGCATAGTTTCTGCAATCCAAAGCCTCGTTATTTTTCCTTAATTTTTTCCATATTATTTTTCCGTTATCCTGAATTATCATTTTTTCTGATGTTAATGATAAAAAATATTCTGCATCATATTTTTTCTCTTCTTCAATTGGAAAATGACAATATTTAGGTCCCGGATTTTCTATGCTAAGTCTTGAATATATATTTGCTTTTCCTCCGTCAACTCCTACCATAAATAGATTTACACCAGCTTTATTATTTTTACTTGGCTTACTTGTTAGCGGTACTCCTTCTCCACCTTTTCCTTTTATTGCAAACCAGCGTTTAAATTCATTAGGTTTTACAAATTTATATACACTATCAGTGTTATGTCCCCCTGAATCTATGCATACACAGGATATTGTTACTTCTGTTCCATTTGAATATTGAAATTTTTTATCAAGGAACATTTCCAATTGTTTCCATACATGATCTTGAGCTGGGTCTCCTACAAATACTTTGTACTCTATACCCCATGATTCTTCACCTAAACCCCAGCCGACAACTTCCACCTCAAGTCTATTATCCTGAGTATCTACTCCAGCAGTCAGTACAAGAACATCATCAGGTACTTCACAATTATAATATTCACGTTTTTCTAAAAGTGCTGTATCATTTACCGTTTTTCCTCCAGCCTCCCAAACTTCACCAAGAGAAGTATTAATGAAAGTTTGAAGTAATGGAATATCATCTTTTGTTTTTAAAAAATCATCTCTTATGTCTTTCCATTTCCGCCATGGTGAGGCAAGTTCATTTAAATGAAAGCCTCTTGTGCTTCCTTTATATTCTAGGTTTGTTACTATCCAAGTACCTGTTTCCTTCTTCCATTCCTTTTCATCACTCATTACACCACAGTGACTGCAAGTCATTTTTAACGTTTCAAAATCTAATGATTCTCTGAAAGTTGGTATATGATAATCTCCACATGCCGGGCATTTTAAAGCCCATTCTTCCATAGTAGAGTTCTTATATTCTTTCTCTATTCGTGATACTCCTGCTATTGTTGGTGTTGATACATATATTAATTTCCGGCTGTCTGTATAGGCTATTGTTCTTTTTTCGGCCAGTGTTAAAGGATCTCCTTCGCCACCTATATTTTCTCTGAATCTGTCTACTTCATCTGCTAATAATACTTTTATTGACCTTGACGACAAATCTGATGTTGAATTAGCTCCGGCCAATGCAAGACTTCCACCTGGAAAACTCTTATACAATGTTGTATTTCCCATATCTCTTGACTCTTTATCAATAACTTTATTTCTGATTCTTTTATTTGCCTTTATCATTGGCATTAATCTGTCTTTGGAAAATGCTTTTAAAAGTTTATCTACTGGCATTACCAACATCATAGGACAGGCTTTATAGTCAATGTAATATGCTATTATCATTAATAAAATTACTGTCTTTCCTACCTGTGCAGAACTCATTATTACTACTTTTCTTACATCACGATCTGAAACTGCATCCATTATTCCTTTCTGATATGGTGCTCTGTTCGGTCTCCACCGTCCTGGCTCCGCTGATGATTCACTTGTTAAAACCATATATTTTTCAGCATATTCACTTATCGTGAGTTTTGGAGGTGGTTCTAGCAATTTTAAGACTTTATTTACTGATTTCAGAATTTTCATTGTTCTCGCCCTCGTCTTCTGTATCAGTCATCAAATCTTTACTTTTATATTCTTCGGAATCAACATTCATCAATTCTTCCAATGCCTGCATCACTTCTAATTCAAGTTCTTCTTCTATTACTCCACTGCTTTCTTCTCCTGCTAATTTCACTGCCAACTTTGAAGGGATATTAAGAAGTCTGGCCTTAAAAATTTCTATTAACCGGCTCCATACTTTTTCAACATCTGCCGCCTCATATATTTCACCTCTCATTTTTTGAAGTTTTATTTCCTTTTCTTCACTTCTCTTTTTTAAAAGGATTATTTCTTCTTTGGTTTTTTCCTCTTTCAAATCAACAACTTTTACCCCATCCTCTGTTTCTATTTCCCCGAAAATTTTACTTTGTGATTCTATATAGTTTTTTACACTTGATATAAATTCATATTCACCTTTCCGAACCCTTATTATCACTTCATCTTCTGTTAGTTGTTGTATTCTCCGCTCTGTTAAATCAAGAAAACTTGCTAGCTCTGCCAATCTTACAACTTCCGGAATTTTATATCTTTCATACAAAACGAAATCAGTTATGTTAGATAAATCATAGCTTCCACTACTGTTTTTCGTTATAATTTTCTCTTTTTCCAACTCCATTATTCGCTTATTTGACATATCTAAAAGCGTTGATAATTCTTTCTTTGTTAATGTTTTCGGCAACATTTTTTCACCTCCCTAAACGAAACGAAACGATATTTTTTTTAATACATAAGTAGACAGAACTTGGGCTCGCCAGACCCTCGGGCTCTTATATTCTCCAGAAGTACCTTACATATATTTTGATTTTTGATTTTCTCAATTGAATTTTATTTGCTTCTTATATTTGATTTCGTATTCATCTAATTTATATATTAAGGCTTCAAAGTCTTTCTTCATTTCGCTCTTTCTTATATATCGTAAGGTCTGTACCTTCTCCCCTTCATCTGTTGTATATATTGTTATATCTATTACATAACCTTTACTTAATACTAATTGCTTTCTTATTCCTCTTATGTCTGTCACATATATTTCTGTTCTATCAAAGTCATTGAACTTCAAGACAGTGTCATTAAATCCCTGCTCTTTTTCTTCTGATACTGGAACTTCCAACCCAAACAATACAATAAGTATTAATATGAAGAATATTATTCCCAGCAGATATAATAACTTATTCAATACTGCCGGGAGCCTGTGATAAAAAGTCTGTAAATAAAAAAATCTTTTTATGATAAACTAAAAACAGGAGGACTTTATTATGAA
>NZ_JAMZGM010000104.1 GCF_024158605.1 Sebaldella sp. S0638
ATTACATAAAGTAACAAAGATTTTAAGTAGTTAATTTAGCTTTTTTAACTACAAACATATTATACAAGGAGGTAATAAAAAATGGCTACAATTATTGGCGAAGGGTTAACATTTGATGATGTATTACTGGTTCCGCAGGCTTCTTCTGTCCTTCCTCACGAGGTTTCACTCAAAACCAGACTTACTAAAAACATAGAGCTTAATGTTCCTATACTCAGTGCCGCAATGGATACGGTTACTGAATCAGAACTGGCAATTGCTATTGCCCGTGAAGGCGGAATGGGTTTTGTTCATAAAAATATGACTATAGAGAGACAGGCTGAAGAAGTAGAAAAAGTAAAGAGATATGAAAGCGGAATGATTGCCAATCCTATTACACTGACAAAAAATGCTACTCTTCGTGAGGCAAACGAGCTTTTGAAACATTACAAAATTTCCGGTCTTCCTGTTATTGAAAAAGACGGTTCGCTTATTGGAATTATTACTAACCGTGATTTGAAATACAGAGATGACCTTACTATAAAAGTAAAAGATATTATGACAAAGGAAAATCTTGTTACTGCACCTGTAGGGACTACTCTTGAGGAAGCAAAGCAGATTCTTCTTGAACACAGAATAGAAAAGCTCCCTATTGTTAAGAATAATAAGCTGAAAGGCCTTATTACCATAAAAGATATTGATAATATAATAAATTATCCCAATGCAGCAAAAGATGAACACGGAAGATTAAGAGTCGGTGCCGCTGTAGGAATAGGAAAAGATACAATTGACAGAATATCTGCCCTTGTAAAAGCAGGCGTGGACGTAGTTACTGTTGACTCTGCACACGGACATTCAAAAGGCGTGGTGGAAGCTATTAAAAAGATCAGAAAAAAATTCCCGAAACTTGATCTTATCGGCGGAAATATTGTTACTAAAGATGCTGCCGCTGATCTTATCAAAGCTGGCGTGGATGCTGTAAAAGTAGGAATAGGCCCTGGTTCTATCTGTACTACAAGAGTGGTTTCAGGTGTGGGTGTTCCTCAGGTTTCTGCTGTTATGGAAGTTTACGATTATTGCAGAAAACAGGGAATTTCTGTAATTGCAGACGGAGGAATAACACTTTCAGGCGATATAGTAAAAGCAATTGCTTCAGGTGCTGACTGTGTTATGTTAGGCAGCCTTCTTGCAGGAACAGAAGAAGCTCCCGGAGAGGAAGTTCTTTTTAACGGTAGAAAATTCAAGACTTATGTAGGTATGGGATCTTTGGTTGCAATGAAAAGAGGAAGTAAAGACCGTTATTTTCAGTTGGAATCTGCTACTGAAAAACTTGTTCCTGAAGGAATTGAGTCTATGGTTCCGTTCAAAGGGAGACTAAAAGATACTATTTTCCAGCTTTGCGGAGGACTGCGTTCTGGTATGGGATACTGCGGTACACCGGATATCGAATCGCTGAAGAGTAAATCAAAATTTATAAAAATAACTAATGCAGGATTAAAAGAAAGTCATCCTCATGATGTAATAGTCACTAAAGAAGCCCCGAATTATCAGGCTTCAAAGTAACTGCGCAGACAAAAAAATATCTCTGAAACAAAAAAAGAGATATTTTTTTATAAAATTTTTTACGAAATTTTTCATTTTTTATATGAAAAAAGAAATTTATATTTTGAATTATACGCAGTATCAATAAAACCGCGTATTATATAGGAGGCTGTATGACTAAAAATATTTCGGAATTAATAAACGCAGCAACTGAAAAGACACTTCCTGATTTAGTGTTTAAAAATGCAAAAATCATAGATGTCTTTTCACTTGAAATAATGGAAGGCGATATAGCTGTTCTTGATGATATGATCGTTGGTATAGGAGAATACCATAATGCTAAAAAAATTATCGACCTTAACGGGAAATTTGTTTCCCCAGGATTAATCGAAGCACATGTACATATAGAATCTTCACTTATTATCCCGGAAAATTTTTCCACTGTACTTTTGAAACACGGAGTTACCACTGCTGTTATCGATCCGCATGAGATCGCTAATGTTATGGGAACCGAAGGAATTCAGTATATGATAGATTCTACTGAGAATACTGAACTTGATATTTTTATCATGCTTCCGTCATGTGTTCCCTCTACTCAGTATGAAAGTTCAGGCGCTGTATTGAAAGCAGCTGATCTGACAGGTTTTTATTCTCATCCCCGTGTTTTGGGACTTGGGGAATTAATGAACTATCCCGGACTTTTGGGATTAGACACTGATCTTTTACAGAAAATATATGATGCAAAGTCTCTGAATCTTGCTGTGGACGGTCATGCTCCCTCTATCAGCGCTCAAGGGCTGAATGCCTACATCTCGGCAGGGATAACAACTGACCATGAGTGTGAAACTTACGAAGAAATGAAATTAAGACTGCAAAGAGGAATGTATGTTTTTATAAGAGAAGGCACAGCTGCGAGAAATCTTGAAGCTTTGATAAAATATGTCAATTATAAAAATAATGATTTGATATGTTTCTGTACTGATGATAAGGAAATAATCGATATTGAAAAAGAAGGAAGCATTGATTATTGTGTAAGAAAAGCCGTTAATTACGGACTTGACCCTCTTCTTGCCATAAAGATGGGATCATATAATGCTGCAAAGGCACACAGACTCCATGACAGAGGTGCGATAGCCCCCGGCAGAAAAGCTGACCTTGTTATTCTTGATGATCTTGAGAATTTTACTGTTTCATCAGTTTACAAAGATGGAAAATTAATAGACGAAAATCCAAAGACAGATTTCTTAAAAATAAAGAACCATAAAATCTGTGTTTCAGATGATATTAACTGGGAAATAAAATTGAAGTCTGATGAAATACGTGCTATAGGGCTTGTTCCTAATAATCTTTTTACTAATGAACATATTATGAAAGTAGATATTGATAAAAGCGGCAATTTTATTCCTGATTCTGAAAAAGACGCTGTAAAGCTCTTTGTTATAGAAAGACATAACCCTGATAATAATAATGTCGGACGTGGAATACTCCACGGTCTGAAAATAAAAAAAGGTGTTATTGCCACTACTATAGGACATGATTCACATAATCTCATTATGACAGGATATAATAACGAGGATTTTTCACTTGCATTAAAGACTTTAAAAGAGTTTGACGGCGGTATTACTGTAGTTTCCGACGGCAGGGTTCTCGCTGTACTCCCGCTGGAAACAGCAGGACTTATGACTTCCAAGCCTGTTAATGAAGTCCTTAAAAATCTCGAAGAACTAAACAAGGCTTTGATAGAAATAGGATTCAGTGGTAATTTTAGTCCGTTTTTATCTTTGTCATTTTTATCGCTTCCTGTTATTCCAAAGCTGAAAATAACTGATATGGGACTCTTTGATGTAGAAAAATTCGGCTTTGTGGACATTGAAGTTTAAATTTTTATTTGAGGTATTGCTATGATATTAATCAAACCTGAGAAAATCTGTAAAGGAGTATATAAATATATTTCCCGTAATAATTTTACTGATTTTATATTTTTTTATGATGTAAATCATAATATTTATACTCCTGATGCAGAATATAACCTGAAAAATACCGGAAAGCTAAATACTGATGCACAGTTAAGCTATAATACAGTTTCATTTCATCCTTCAGACAAAAAAGCCGCTGTGATTTTGAAAGACGGCTCTCTGGCTGTAAATGATTTTAATACTGATATGCTTTGGGAAAAAAATGGTTCATTTGTGTGCCTGATTTACTCTAAAAACGGTAATTATATCTGGGCTGCTGAAAAATTAAGTAAAATCCGTTTGCGTATTTCTATATTTGACAGTATCAACGGATCTTTGCTGGCTTTCCACGAGATAGATGATTTGTTATACGACAGTAGTCTGCGTATATCAGATATTCCCGATTCAGATAATATTATACTTGAGCTGGCAGCGGGACAGGATGGAATAAGTTTATTTGAATGTAAATATACAAGCCAGATTGAACTAACAGAATTATTTAAGCATAATTCTTATATAACGCCCGCATGGTCACCTGACGGAACTAAGATGATCACCCTTGAAAATGATTCCCAGACCTATGCACATTTTTCCTATCCGCAGTATAAACTTCTTGCGGAACAGGCAGAAATTGACTTTGATGATGAAGAATCAATGCCGGGCTACAATATGATTTATCTAAAAAACGGACTAACAATTGTTCAGAATATGAATTACCGTCATTTTCTTTTTGACCCTGTGAAGATGAAAAGACTTGGTGAAGTTGCCTTTCATGGCTATGAACCTGTTCCGGCAAACCAAATTTATAAAAGCTTAAAAGATGATAATACACTATGTTCCCGTATTGTGTATTTTGACCGGATAGGAACTCTTCTGGCAGCACAGACCAGCAGTAAAGATGATGACCCTGTGACTGTTTTTATTGATGAAGATATATTTATCAATCAATTAACATAGAACTTCAGATTCTTCCAGCATTTTCTGACTTTGAATTTTCTGATGATAAAAACCGGAATATATAAAATACTAAATAAATTTATAATATAAAAAATGTATCTTTCAATCGACTTATAAACATTGATTTTGAGATACATTTTTTTATCAGATTATTTTTATTTTTTAGAAAGGCTGGTATACTTGCTTTTCAGTCCTTTCCATTGATTTTCATTTATACGGCATGAATCAATATAGTAATTTCTGCTGTCTTTGGACATGTATGACACTGCAATCCGCGGAATTCCTGATGAAGAATATATACTTGCAGGTATAATCTGCTTTATTTCATAATTTATCTCAAAAGTAACAGGATCAGCATTCTCAAGTTTTTTCCACGAATTATTTTTTTCCGGCTCACAATACGACGCTTTCACTTTTTCCGATATATTGCCGAATGACGGCTTACTTAGTTCCTTTATTTCATAATAAGTTTTTTCTCCTGTGTATACCTGTTTCATAACTTCATCAGACACTGTAATTTCAGACATTTCAACATTATTTTTCTCATTTGAAGTTTTATTTTCATTTATTCCTGTAATCACGACTCTGCTGTTGCTTTTATAATACACGTTATTCTTATCTTTGGCAAAATTAGAATTTATTGTCTCAAATGTCAAAGGATCTGATTCCAAAATTTCCTCTCCCCTATAATACACGCTATTTTTATCCTCTGCATAATCATATTCGTTTTCTTTTATTCTTTTCATCAATATAAAAGTCAGCGAATCAGCTCCTTCAATAATTTCGCTGTCGTAGTAAACGTGATTTTTGTCTTTTGTATAGAGCGGTGTTAATATTTCAAAGGTTTTTATATCTGCGCCCTTTACAGGTTCATAATCATACTGTGCCCTCATATATATATTATTCTTATCTTTTACATGAAAATATCCCAAAACTTCAAATGTTTTTGCATCTATCCCCTTTGCAGGCTTTTCCTGAAAATACGCACTGTTTTTATCTTTGGAATAATTCTCCTTTAACAGCTCAAATGTAGCTGGATCAGCATTTTTTATCACATAAACAGGATTGCCAAATTTTTCAATTACATACACTTTCTTTTTATCCTTTGCATATACCAAAGGATAAGACTCGCCTATATATTCAAAAGTTTTCGGATCAGCATCTTTCAGAGTTATGTTTTCCCGTCTTGTAATATAATACACATGATTCTTATCTTTTACCAGAGAATCATTTATAATACTGAAAGTTTTCGCATCTGCTGTCTCAAATACAGAATAATATTTTACACTTCCTGAATCATTATTTTCATTCTGATAATAAATATTTTTCCCGTCAGTAACGAACTTCCTTTCTTTATCCCCCTCAAAATCTCTAATTTTCACAATACTGCCGTCCTTAATTTCCGTACACTCCCAATGGCTTTTTCGTCCGCACTTTTTCATCTCCAAAGATCCGCCTGTTCTTACGAATTCATCTGCATATATACCAGCTGTAACAATTAGAAAAAGCAGAATTATTTTTTTTATCATACTAACAACTCCTTTTATTTCATAATAATTAATAATACAAAATTATTTATATATCTGTTCTCTTATCCGCTGCCTGTTTTTCCTGAAATACATCACTATTTCCAGTTTATCATAATTTATAAAGTGTGTTATAATATTAGTAATAAATATAAGAGTCAGGAGGATCAACACATGAAAAAGAAATATGCCTTTTTATTAATGGGGCCGGATTTTAACACAGAGCAGCATCAAGTCTGTTTTGAAACGGGAAACCTTATTTCCTGCCTGTATACAGTTCGTAATCCTGAGGAAGCCAAGCTGAAAATAACAGAGCTTGCAAACAGCGGCTACGGTGCAGTGGAACTATGCGGTGCTTTCGGGCAGAAACTGGCAGATGAGCTTATTTCCCTTACAGAGGGTAAAATAGCAATAGGTTATGTAGTTCATAACCCTGATCAGGATGATTTATTTGCGAAATTTTTCTCATAAATTTTCTTAACAAAAAAAGGGACATATATCATAATAGATTCTTTTAAAATATTTAAATACAAAATATTATATTTATTATTTTTATTAATACAATATTTTCTTATTAATTTATAAATAAGTTCTGTTTTGATATCGGCCCTTTTTGTATATATATAAATAAATTTTCTTTTATAATTTATTTATTTTTCTATTTTATCTCTATCCCCGGATAATCAGTAAAATATCCGTCAACTTTTAATACATCTCTGTAATACTTCACTTCTTCCTGGTAACTTTGAAATCCCTTCCCCACTCTTTCAGTATTAAATGTATAAGCATGAACTAAAAATCCCAGTTCTTTGGCATATCTGTAATAATCTTCCTTACTTTTATTTCCGTAAATAAGACTCTTATCCGGTCCTATGGCATCTGCATACTTTTTCATTTCATCCAGTCCGTTTTTTGTGTAAAAATATTTATAATTATACTTTTCTTTTTTACCATCACGAAATACTTTTATATCCCCGCTTTTTCTTTTCGGTATCAGTTGAACCAGCTTATAATCAACACCATACTCAGGATTCATTTCATTTTTTACTCTTTGTAATTCTGTACTGTCATATGACTGTATAAAAATTTCGTCCTGTTTATCATTATAATTATATTTTTTCAATACATCAAACAGAGCAATTGTGGTATCCTTGCCTTCACTTTTATAAAACCATACATCTTTCAGTTCAGGATAAATTCCTAATTTTCCATTATTTTTTTTATTATAATCTTCCACCAAGTCCAGCACTTCTTCAAAAGAAGCTATTTTGGCAGCATCGTCAGAATTATAGTCCCTGTTTTTAAACTGCTCAAATTTAAACTTCCACAAAATAAAATAACGGTTCGTCACACGCAGTGTTTTCAGCTCATTAAGAGTAAAATCAACAACATAATATTTTCCGTTTTTCCTAGTCCTGTTCTTTGGAAAAACCTGTTTCACATTAGTAACATTATCAAGGACAGTATCATGAAAAACAATAAGTTTATCGTCCTTAGTCATTTGAAGATCCTGTTCCAGATAATCAGCGAAATATTTCGCACTATTAAAGGATTCTAAAGTATTTTCAGGATATTTTCCGCTGTTTCCTCTGTGTGCAATAACTACTGTATCACTAAAAACAGCCATTGAAAGTAAGAACATAACAGCTAAAATCTTTTTCATATTTTACCCTCCTTTAAATAATTTGCATTTTCCTGCTTTTTATTTTACAATTCATTATATCACATTAATTAAGGAGCATATATGAAAATAATTAATAAATTCCCTTTTGGGGAAGAACTGGCTAATTTTATAAGCCATGCTGCCGGCGGGGTTCTCTCTGTTGCTGCATTAATAATTCTGATAATCCGTGCTGTTTCTCTCGGAAACACTTTAGATATAGTTTCATTCACTATTTTTGGGAGCGCCCTTATACTTATGTATACTACTTCAAGCATTTTTCATGCCTTAAGATGGAATAAGGCAAAGGAAGTATTTGAAATTCTTGATCATTCAGTTATTTACGTTCTTATAGCATCTACATATACTCCTTTTCTTCTTATTGTAGTAGGCGGAAAAGAGGGGATTACACTTTTAGTCATTGAATGGTTTATATGTATTCTCGGAATAGTATTCAAATCTTTTTTTATACAGAAATTTGTTGTTTTTTCCACGCTTTTGTATATTATAATGGGCTGGCTTGTGGTTTTTGTGTGGAATGATCTTCTTGCAAGCATTAACAATCTTTCGCTGTTCTTCCTTATACTTGGAGGAGTTTTCTACACTATCGGTACATTATTTTACATGTGGCGCCTATTCAAGTATCACCATCTTGTATGGCATATATTTGTTATTTTCGGAAGTATTGCACACTTTTTTGCAGTTTATTTTATACTTTAATTTAGGAGAATGAAGATGTACACAAGAATAATAAAAGACAAAATAAGAAAATTTTCTCTGGAGGATAAAATATTAAGACTAAAAAAGAGAAATTATAAAAACGCGGAAAAATATCTGAAAAAATCAAAACAGGAAATCAAATATTTAGGCAATGATTTTCTTATGGACAAAAAAATAATACTATCTATAAAATGTAATGAAATTGTTGCTGCACTAGAAACTGATCCTGAAAAAAGGGCTGCTGAAATGTATGCTGTCGGCTTTTCATATTCATTACTGGATAAAAGTAAAACTGCCAAAAGATACTATATGAGTGCTGCTAAAAATGGAAATCCCCGTGCAATAAATGCTTTAGGAGTTTTATATATAAGAGAAAAAAAGTATACTGCTGCTCTGAAATTTTTAGAGCAGGCTTTAAACTCCGGATATAATATGGCTCTTCATAGTTTAGGCTTCTTGTATTTTAAGATGAAAAAATATGATCTGTCAGAAGAATATTATAAAAAATCAATTGATTCAGAACCTAAAGATTTTGGCGAAAAATTCTATAAATCAGAAGCAATGTGTAATTTGGGAATTTTATATGAAAAACTAAACAAAGAAGAGCTAGCAGTGGAATATTACAAAATGGGCGTAGACTACAATAATCACCCAAGGTCTATGTTCTATCTGGGAAAATTCTACCAGTCGAAAAACCGGTTTGATCTAGCAGAAGAATATTATAAAATGGCAGCTGAGGAAGATTACAGCCCTGCTAAATATTATCTGAAAGAGCTGGCGAAAAAAGATCATTAAAATAACTTAGTTTATAAATGAAAAGAGCCTGTGATAAAAAGTCTGTAAATAAAAAAATCTTTTTATGATAAACTAAAAACAGGAGGACTTTATTATG
>NZ_JAMZGM010000105.1 GCF_024158605.1 Sebaldella sp. S0638
TTTCAAAACACCTCTTTCTTTTTTTATTATATCATTGTTTAGATTTTGGTGTTCCTACTTTACTATAGCACTACAATTCAGATCATTTCTTCCTGTCTCTCTTGAATCTACTGATACTGCATCATTAAATCCTGATAGTCTTATATCTCTGTTTTCATAGGGATCGGCTACTTCATATGAATATCTTATTCCCGGTATTATCTTAAAATCCGATGTTGCATTTCTAAACAGCGATATTTCCGACTCCAAGCCCACCTCCGGTCTCACTGAATAATGCATCTGCCGAATCCACATTCAGATTATAGCCAATACCTTTTTCACTGTATCCGTCCTGCGATAAATAGTCTAAACTTATTCCCAGCATTGGTTTTAAGTTTATTCTGTCTGTTATATCATATGTATATTTTAATTCTGTCCTCCCATTCACTGACCATGAATCAAAGTCTCCTTTTACTTCTTTATTTGAATTATCATATGTTATTTTTCTTTTTGTATCTGTTGACGAAATGTTATACCCTAAAGTGCTAGTCCATACTAACTTATCTGTTATTTCCTGTTCCAATGCTCCTTTTACTGTCCATGTATTTGTGCTTTGGTTTGATTCTCCGCTGTCTTTGTAATCTATATCTGAATCAAGATATCCTACAAAACCTCCTATTGATGTACTTTCTCCCACTTTTTTCATTATCCCTGCTGTAAATCCGTAACTGTCTTCATCAAATCCAAGAGCATTTTCCTTTGTATCTGCCTTTGTCTTTCCTCCAAGAAAATTCAGATACAGCCCGTGATCTACATTCGATTTTCTGTCCAGTAATTCAAATATTCCGTCTTCAAGCATTTTGTTCTGCTCAAACTGCTGATATGCAAGATTTGCTGTAAGACTTGCTCCTGTTATTTCCTGTTCTGCTGTTTTGGCTTTTGCCTCTGATGTTACATTTTTCTTTAAAGAATTATACAACTTGTTTTGTTCTGAATTATTTTCTGAACCTAAGTAATTTTTTTCCAGCACATTACCAAGCTCTCCTTTAAATACATCTCCGAAATTTTTTCTTTCTAATATTATACTGTAGTCGTCTGTTTTCTGCTGCATAGACGCTGTAAAGAGATAAGAATCTGATACTACATTTCCTGCTCCCGTTACATTATGCACATTTATACTGTCAAATACATAGCTGTTCTCAGAGGAATCTGTTGTTCCTTCAGCATTCACATACATATCTCCTTCGAGATTCAGTGTAGCCGCCTCTATTCCTCCTGTATCAGTATCAAGTACGAATTTCCCATTATCTTCTACAGTAAAGTTTCCTGAACTTACTATAGTTCCTGCATTTATCAATGTAGAAGTAGCATCCAGATCATAAGCTTTTCCTCCTGAATTAGTATTACTATCAGGATTCGAAAAGTCAGTATTTGCCTGAGTTATAGGATCATTTCCGTTAAGAATAATCTGTGAGTCCTGCCCTATTCTTACTATACTGTTATTTTCTGCTTTTATTCCTGTAGCATTGTTCCCATCTATTTGTATAACTCCGTTATTTGTAAAATCACTATTTGATACATATACTCCGGTTTTATTATCACCTGTCAAATGTATAGTCCCATTATTTATTATTTCTGAATTACCTCCGGAAGCAGAATATATTCCATAATTACCTGTATTTTGTATTAATCCGTTATTTACAACTTCACCGTCACTGCTGATAGATACATATATCCCATAATCTCCTTTATTTGCAATTATCCCTGTTTCAGTATTTTCAAATAATACAGTTTTCTTATTTGATGCTAATACCTGTACACCATACTTCCCATTGTTTTTAACTAATCCAGAATTTAGACTTTCGCTATTTTCATTCAATGCTTGTGTTACCATCCCATAAGATCCATTATTTATTATTTCTCCGGAATTCATCGTATATCCATCATTTCCAATCATTCCATAATTACCGCCATTTTCGATTATACCCTTATTTTCTATATTAGACTTTGATGCATCAATACCATAATTTCCACTATTCGAGATAACACCTCTCTCTTCATTTATAAAAGTCCCTCCCATTGTTACATATACAGCCTTATCAGCCCCTTCGATTCTCCCATTATTTCTCGCATATCCGCCTTGGCTTGCATATATTCCATATGACCCCCATGCTGAAATAATACCTGATTCTTCATTTATAAAAGTTGCCCCTTCTCCTATTGCAACTGCAGTATTAGATCTACTTTTGATTTCCCCGTAATTATACCCGGAACTATTTTCAGTAATATACATACTATACATATCTCCAGCTCGAATATGACCTGATTCTTCATTTATAATCACAGAAGAATCTTCAGCATACATACCATAACTAGTGACTGCAATATCTCCTTTATTTTCTGCTATTGCTGCAGAGGTTGTATAGATTCCATACTTAGAATTTGATATTGTTCCTAAATTTACCCCGTTAGCAGAATTCTCTAAATATATTCCATAACTACCTGAATTATCTATTATTCCTGTTTCTTCATTTACCAAATTTGAGCCTTCGCCATTCACATATATACCGTAATCACCTTTATTAATAATTGTTCCTCTATTTATCCCGCTTCCGCCGTTTATTATGTACATACCATTCTGTCCGGTGTTCTTTATTATTCCTGAATTTAGTATATTACTGCCTGTTCCGTCAACTGACATTCCATTGTTTCCAGTATTGCTTATTTCTCCAGATTCACTATTTACTGCATTTCCACCGTCTTTTACGTATACACCATACATACCGCCGTTTGATACCACCCCATTATTTGTACCTACACTTTTATTTTCAGAAATATACATACCATATTCTCCGGTATTATTTATCAGCCCGTTATTTGTCATCATTCCGCCAGAATATAAGTATACCCCTCCTCTATTCCCAGTTATTGTACCATTATTTATAAAACCGGCATTTTCTGATATTTCTGCTGAAAATTTCATTGTATCGCTGTCTGTATAGTTTGACTCTATATTATATTTGTTCATCACATTTGTATTCCTGTCAACTGCCCATAATCCGATGTTATCTTCTGCGATTATGTTTTCTGATACTTCATAATCAAGTTTATCTCCGGAAATTTCCTTTTCAGCTTTAACTATTCCATTTTCTTTAATTACAGCTATAGAGATATCTGAGTCATCCCCGCCGTCATCAGGAACGTTAGAATCATCCGAGTCATCTCCACCATCATCAGGAACGTTAGAATCATCCGAGTCATCTCCTCCGTCATCAGGAACATTAGAATCATCCGAGTCATCTCCTCCGTCATCAGGAACATTAGAATCATCCGAGTCATCTCCGCCATTTATTGGAACATCTGAATTATTATTACTGCTGCTGCCAGTGTTTTTATCTGACTTTTTATACTGTGTACCTAAAATTAAAAACTCACTATTGTCAGTATCCCTTGTCTCTTTAGATATCGATAAAGAATTAACCGCTAATAATAAAAATATATAATTCATTACTTTTCTAGATTTTATTTTCATTAGATAAATACTCCTATTTATAGATTTATTTTATTTACTATATGTTTTATATTTTATACTAAACGATTATAAAATTTCAAGTCAATTACATAAAAAACAATTTAATAAAAATAAATTTTTAATTTACAAGTTACACTTATGTTACCATTTTTGAATGAATCTATTTATATTTCTATAAATAGTAAAATATCTTTTAATCATTAAAATTTTAATTAAATAATTTGATTTTCTCACATAAATTTAAAAGTAAAGCAATCAAAAAAAGACTGGTTTACAACCAGCCTGTTTTTCATTATTTTTATATATCTAAATCAGTTTCTACACCAAAATCAAAATCATCATCATGTAAATGTACTATTTCTAATGCTTTTTCATAATTTGTAGATTTTTTAGAGAAAAAATCATGTTGTGTAGTCTCTACATTAAGACCGTTTAATACTATCGGGTTTACTTCCTTTATCTCGAATTCTTCCCCGAATCCCAGATTCATCAGTGCTTTGTTGGCATTATATCTGATATACTCTTTTACATCTCCTGATAATCCTATTTCTGTATAAACTTCGTCAGTATACTTTAGTTCATTTTCGTATAACATATACATAAGATCTTTCAGATTTTTCTCTATTCTTTTTTGATCTTCGGGACTAAATTTTTTAAAAAATTCCTGTGCGAGAAGTCCTACGAATACTCCGTGTATTGACTCATCTGCTATTATTTTCTTGATTATATCACAGCTTGCTACCATCTGTCCCTGCCCTGCCAGCCACAGAGGAAGAAAAAATCCGCTGTAGAATAAGAATGTTTCAAGCAGAACTGATGAACTCAGTGCCATAAATATTTCCTCATCAGTAGCATCTTTTTTATCCAGCTTTCTGTAGTAGGAATCTATTGTTCTTGCCTTAAACTGCAAATATTCATTTTCCTGTACCCAGTTAAATATTTCATTTATTTCAGGAGTCGTTGCCACTGTTGTAAATATTGTTGAATACGATTTCGCATGAATAGTTTCCATCATACACATATAAGACAGCACAGATTTATTCTGAAGCGAATCTATATGATCTATCACTTTCGGCATTCCTGTGTGACTCTGTAATGTGTCAAGCAGTGTAAGACCGCCGAGTGCTTTCTTATATGCCTCTCTCATTTCCTGTTCCAGTGAATTCCATGAATCTATATCCTTTGAAGGAATATATTCAGTATCTATCCAGAATTGTTTCAGGTTCTGCTCCCAAAACATCTCTACATAATCATTTTCCGGTGTGTTCCAGTTAACCGCAGTGTATTTTTCCATATTTATTTCCACCTTTCTCTTTCTAAACCGCGCATGATACGCATTCATCTATTGTAGCTTTTCTTGTTCTCGTGTAATACAGTGATTTAAGCCCCATTTTATGGGCATATACATAATACTTAGCCAGATCTCTTGTATTATCACTGCTGTTCGTATATAAAATTGTCGATATCCCCTGATCAACGTGTCTTTGAATGACAGAAATCAGTTTTATAAGACTTTTTTGATCCATGTCATATGCTGACTTATAAAAGAAATAATTATCATTTGTCAGATACGGCATAGGATAAAATGTAGTACTGTCTCCGTATTCTCTTACTTCTATAGTATCCACTATCGGCATTACCGAAGCTGTAGAGCTTAGTATATAAGAAGTTGACTGATTTGGTGCTATTGCCATTCTGTATGCGTGATACATACCGTTTTTCATAACCTGACCTTTCAGAGTTTCCCAATCTTCTTTTGTAGGAATGTGAATTCCCTCAAAAAGTTCTTTTACCTGCTCTGTTTTAGGCATATATTCATGCTCTGTATATTTATCAAAATAAGTTCCTTTCGCATATTCTGATTTTTCAAAATCTTTGAAGCTTTCATTTCTGTCTCTTGCTATTTCCATTGATTTTTCTATTGAATAATAGTTTACTGTCATAAAGAATACATTGCAGAAATCCAGTGCTTCTCTGCTTTCATACATTATAAAATTTTTCGCGAAAAAACCGTGGAGATTCATTGCTCCCAATCCTACACTGTGAAGCTCTTCATTTGCCTTTTTTATAGAAGGAACCATATCTATATTTGTAAGGTCAGAAACCATTGTAAGGGATTCCATTGCTGTTTTTACAGCTTCCTTTATTCTTTTATTTTCCATTACAGTTACTATATTTAATGAACCAAGATTACATGAGATTCCTCTTCTTATTGTATCTTCTTCATAATATGTTCCCATATCCGAAACTTCTGATAACTGCATTATTTCTGTACAAAGGTTCGAAAACTTTACCTCTCCTATATCTTTTAGTGCATGTTCTTTATTTGCATTATCTTTGAAGAATAAATAAGGATATCCGCTTTCTTTTTGCGTCTGTGCTATTTTCACCAGAAGATGTCTTGCGTTTAGCTTTTTCTTTTTTACATTGGGATTATCCACCAGCTCTTCGTACATCTCGTTCATATCCATGTCATCAAGATATTTGCCGTATTCCTGAAATACCGTATGAGCCTGAAATACATAATAAGGATCATCTTTTTCAGCAAGTTCCATAAATTTGTCAGGAATAATAACTCCTATTGACAATGATTTTATTCTCACTTTTTCATCTACGTTTATCTTTTTACAATCAAGAAATTCCTCTATATCAGAGTGAAATACATTCAGATATACAGCACCTGCTCCCGCTCTCTGCCCAAGCTGGTTTGCGTATGAAAAAATATCTTCAAGAATTTTCATTATAGGAAGTACACCGCTTGCTCTGCCTTCTACTCCTTTGATAGATTCTCCCCTTCCTCTGAGCTTCGACAGATTAAGCGCCACTCCTCCGCCTATTGACGAAAGTTTCATGGCAGAATCAATAGCATAACCTATTCCGTTCAAATTATCGCCGATTTCATCCAAAAAGCATGATACCAGTTCCCCTGATCTTTTCTTTCCGGAATTCAGGAATGTCGGTGTAGCAGGCTGGTATTCCTGGTTTATCAGCATCTCTGCATATTCCAGCGCCTGTGTAAGACTGCCCTGTCCAAGGTATAATGAGATAACTGCTATTCTGTCCTCATATCTTTCCAAAAACTTTTCTCCTGAATCATCTCTGAGTGCATAACTCTGGTAAAACTTAAACGCACTCATAAATGACGGAAATCTGAATTTTTTATTATATACCAAAGTAAACACTTTTTGTATTTCCTCAAAAGTATACATTTTGTAAAAATCAATATAATAATCATTTTCTATTAAATAATCAATCTTTTCTTTCAAAGTATAAAAAAATACAGTATTTTTATTTACATAATCAAGAAAGTATGATTTTACTGCTTCCTTATCCTTATCCAGCTGAAACTCGTCATCTTTTTTTATCATTATCTCATTATTGAGAAATATCCATTTTTTTGCTATCATCCTATTTCCTCCACTTTTCTTATAAATGTTTCTACTTCTGAATTCAGTCCTGCCAGTTCAAACTTTAGTATGACAGGAACATCATAATGTTCCGATATTTTATCTGCTGCCAAAGCATACAGTTTTCCCCAGTTCATATTACCGCTTGATGACACACTTAAAATTTTACTGTTATTTTTTAAAAGAAATTTTTCCGTTGTCTTTGGTACTTCGCCGAAATTAGTAGTAAACGTCACCAGGTGTCCTTTATTTTCAGCAACAGTTTCTTCATCTATCTTAACAAAAATCCAGTTTTTCAAAGTTCTCATTTTATTTATAAATCTTTCTACATTACCTGTTTTAGAGTCATAATATATATATTTCATATAAGAGACCTCGCTTTCCATAGATAATAAAAGGCGACAAGGTCAGATACAATATCTTTTGCCACCTGTTATATTTATAAAGAATCCATAATTTCCTGTAATTCTTCCGGTTTAAATCCAACTGTTCTTTTCAATTCCTGATCATGCTCAAATAATATTACTGTGGGAACTGATCTTATTTTATGTTTTACAGCCAGTTCGGGATTATTGAACGGATTCACTTTTTCGTACTCAACACCGCTTTTATCTAATAAATCTGACACCATTGCACATGGATTACAGTCATTTTTTTCAAATTTCACTATTTTTTTCATATATGTCTTCCCTCCAAAAAACACTATATCTAGTGTTTTGTTATATTTATTAATCTACATGTAGTATACAGATTATTTATAAAAAATTCAAACTATATTTTCATTTTATTTGTATATACTAATCAATGTTGTTATTTAGGCATTGATTTTACTGATTTCTTAGAATATATATATTTTTTATATTTGTATATTTAAGTTTATTTATCAAAAAGTATAAATCATAAAAATAAAGCCCTTGAATATATTGGTAAAATACACATTTTTTCATAAAATAACAAGTAAAACTTATGATAAAAGCAATTTTTTTTATTTATTATAAATATATCACCCTGCCGCTGAGATTATAACCTCATTTTGAAGCGTTAATTTGCTTTTTCAGAGCTTTTTTCATCTTCATCTGACCCACATCAGTCGAACAAGCTTTCTTTTCTTTAGAAATGGATTTTACAGATATTTTAAAAAATATATATTCGTCAGATATATAAAGTACATTATAGTCAGAAACTATAGAAAAAATAAAAGGACCGAATCCTATATAATGTAGAATTCAGTCCTTACAAAATTTTTAAAATAACCATCTGATTTTTTGATCATTTCACAATATTCATTTTTCATATCTTTACTTCTAATTCACTTTTTGGATAATAAAAAAAACACCATAAGGTGTCATTTTATATTATCAATCTTTAGAATAAACCTGGAATATTAACTCCGCCTGTTACTAGCTCCATCTCTTTTTCTGCAAGCTCTTCGGCTTTTTCTAATACTTCATTTACTGCATTTATGATCATGTCCGCTACTATAGACGCATCTTCATCTTCTACAGCATCTTTTAATATATCTAATGATAAATTCATTTCTAAAATTTGCTTTTGACCATTTGCCTTTATAGTTACAGCTCCACCGCCTACTGATGTTTCTACTGTTTTATCTTTTAGCTCTTCTTGTATTTTTAACATTTCCTGCTGCATTTGCTGAGCTTGTCTAATAATATCTTGCTGTCCGCCTTGTGATGCCCCTGGTTTTTTTATTTTTCTAACCATTGTTTAATAAGCCTCCTCAGAATTATAACTATATATTTTTAAAATTTATTAAAAAAAAATGGTGGTGAGAGAAGGATTCGAACCTTCGAAGGCGTAGCCGTCAGATTTACAGTCTGATCCCTTTGGCCGCTCGGGAACCTCACCGGATTTTTTAAATGGTGCCGCTTGTCGGATTCGAACCAACCACCTGCTGATTACAAGTCAGCTGCTCTACCAAATGAGCTAAAGCGGCACAATTATTTAATTGTTGGCGGGAGTGACGGGGCTCGAACCCGCGACCTCTGGCGTGACAGGCCAGCGCTCTAACCAGCTGAGCTACACCCCC
>NZ_JAMZGM010000106.1 GCF_024158605.1 Sebaldella sp. S0638
GATAAAAGAGAAGAAGATGAACCTGATTGATTTCAGGTTTATTTTTTTATTATTTGTATGCTATAATGAGAAAAAACTAAAAGGAGTTAATATATGAGAGCTTATAAATTAAGAGTTACACTTTCAGATACACATATACCGATTTGGCGGGAAATAATTGTGCCTGTAGATATAACATTTGATGAATTGCACGTAATATTACAATACACAATGGGCTGGTACAATTGTCATCTGTATGAGTTTAAAATAGGAGATATAGAAGTGACAACGGATGAGGAAGCTCTGGATGAGGTTAGATATTTCAAAACTATTGAGGGAATGAAAAAGTTGGCTGAATTAAGAAAAAGTAGATTTTTTGTAGACAGAACTAAAACGTTGAAAGATGTTGATGAGTTTATTGAAGAATATTTTGATAGTAATAAAATAATAGACTACACTTATGATTTTGGAGATGATTGGAAACATGAAATAGATGTTCTGGAAAAAATAGAGAATTACCCCCATGATTACCCACAAGTATTAAAATTTAAAGGAAATTGTCCACCAGAAGATTGCGGAGGCACAAGAGGGTATGAAGAATTTCTGAAAATAATTAATAATAAATCTCATACCGACAATGAAGAAAATGTATTATGGGCAGAGGGACAAGGTTATGGAAGTTATGATATAGATGAGATAAATGTGGCTTTAGAAGAAGCGTTTGAGAGAATTGAAGAATAAGAAAGAGGCTAATTTTATA
>NZ_JAMZGM010000107.1 GCF_024158605.1 Sebaldella sp. S0638
GAAATCACACAGCCCGCAGAAGGAGTAGTCTGGTACACTAAAAGAACAGTAAGCGGGAAAAATGTTTATGATATAACAGCTATAAACTGTAATGCCAAATTTGATTATGAAATATATGAATACAATTAGGAGTAGCTATGTGGAAAGATAAAAAAGTAATAAGAAAAGCAAAAGTAATAACAGTTCCCACAAATACGCCGTTTAAACTATCAGATTATACTCAGGGAATAGCCTGGGGAGAGCATATATTGAAAACCGGAATAATAAATATGGAGCATGGTTATGATACCTATAGTGTAGAAGTACAGAATGTAAGAACCGGCCATGATACCTATTATACAAGAATATTAAAAAAGAGAGTACAGTTAAATAACACACCTAATAATTATCATATTCCGTATAATCAGTTTGGGCAGATACAAACCTTGCTTAATGAATCTGGACTTGCAGGTATAACAATTCATATAACAGTAAAAAACTGTGTCCCCCCATTGCAGGTACTGGTACTTTTAAACAGTCAATACTGGGTAATAAATCAAACATCAAATAATGCGTCATTTTTGATAACAGGAACTTTAAAAATACCGCCATCATCTAGCAGTCTTTTAGAAGTGCAGCTAATACCAACAAGCGGTCAGGTAATGACAACAACCACAGCAGATATATCTTTTTACAGATTCTATGGTGTAGAAGAAGAAATAAACGGAACAACGAATGTAATAGCATATGAGGTGGA
>NZ_JAMZGM010000108.1 GCF_024158605.1 Sebaldella sp. S0638
TAAAACTTTTTTATTCATTCTACACCTCTATTGTATCACTAAAAAACGGAATTTTCAATATATATGTTTACATCTTTTACCTTATTTTCCTATACTTAGCACACAACTCCCCGTTTTCTGTCTTCACTTGCTGTACTTCATATTTCCCATCCTGCAGTCCTTTTACATTTTTCCTCACAAATTCCAGTAATTTCCCGGTAAAATTATGTTTTGTTATCTTTTCATTGCTCACTATTATGTATTTCATTATTTAACCTCATTTCTTTAATATTGTTATTACTCCTACCACTATTGCACTTAGTAAGAACATCACTAATGGTATCAGTGTTGGAGCTAATACCCACAACCATGACCAGTCTATTATTTTACATAATTTTAAAGTTATGAATATCAAAGTTAATGTCCCCAAAAATCCAATTCCTTTTCCTTTATTTTCTTCCATATTTTTTCCTCCTAAAATTCTATTGATTTTATTATCTTCCTGTACATATTCTTTATATGCATACCCAATACCTGACCTCTATTCCTTGTTGTTTCTATCTGCTTATTTAATAGCCCCTGCTCTGATTCCAGTAAATTTAGTTTTTCCCGTAATTCTTTCTTTTCCATTTCAAGAGTCTCTTTTCTTCTACCAAGTTCTTTTAATTCCTCGGCTTTTTTGCTCTCAAATTCTTCTTGCTCTTTTTCCTTTTCCAATATTTCTGTTAGGAATTCTTGCAGTATATTTTT
>NZ_JAMZGM010000109.1 GCF_024158605.1 Sebaldella sp. S0638
ATCACAGCTGAAGGAATGGATTTTGATCCTGTCGCTAAATTCAGGGCTAATGCTGAAAACAATTAAATTTAGAGGTGTCTAACTATGAAAATTATAAAAAAAGAGTTATATATATTAAAACTTACAAAACACGAGTTAGAAGTTATTGCATGGTGTGTAAATATTGGAGCAAATAAATTAACTGATGTTCCAAAATTGACAGCCGAAAATATTTACAAAAAAATCATTATGGAAAAATAATAAGAAGAATTATGAAAGAAATAAAATTCTGTGGGGATCACTCCCCTCTTGATTGGAGGAAAAATGTTTAATTTATTTCAGTATTTACAACTAAAGGGTATCAGTACGGAACAACAAAAAGAATATTTTGAAGAACTGGACAAAGCAAATGAACGATTAAATGAATTCATGCTTGAAAACCCTGAAAAAAAGTTAAAGGATATAAAAATAGAATTACCTAAAAATAGTGAAGAAAAGATTATGCTGGATATCATTTTTGAGAGCTAATTAGAGAGTAGGAGGAAATTAATGAAAGAAATTAAATACAGAGCATGGGATAAACATTCCAAAGAAATGCTTGAAATTATACAGATTAATTTTATAGATAATTACCTGGACTATTCAGATATAAATTCTGAAAACGGGAAGAGAAGACTTTTATTAAAAGAAGTTGAATTAATGCAATTTACAAATACATATGATGATGATAAAACTGAAATTTGTGAAG
>NZ_JAMZGM010000110.1 GCF_024158605.1 Sebaldella sp. S0638
TGTGGTGTAGAATTTCCGAATATGGAAAAATATTTTTATGTAACAAAAGGAACAAAAGACGGGTTAAGAAATGATTGTAAAAGATGTCAGGATACACAGAAACTAAGACGTGAAATATCGCATCTGAAAGAGCTTGATACAGTATGCATAGGAGAAGCTAAGGAAGCTGAAATAAAGGAATTGAAAAGCATTTTAGATACAAGGAATACAGAAAAGGAAAATCTAGTAAAAATAATAACAATAACGGATGAGAGAAATGAAAGTTTATCTGATACTGCAGCTAAATTTTGTGAAAAATATAAAAAATCAAGAAAATGGAATTATGCATTAGGAGTATGTCTGGCAGTAATAACAATAGGAACAGGGATAATAATCTTTCTATAGGAGGCATGATGTTTTACAGAGTATCGGATGCAAAAGGAACAAAGGACCGAATTTATAGTGTAGAAAAAATAAACTATATAACGAGAGATAATAATAAAATACATGTATTTTATGAAAGTTGGTCAAATGAATTAACAGCAGGAAGTAGTGAAGAAGCAGAGGAGTTTATGGGAAGTATGCATAAATTATTAAATAAAAAAGGGATATTCAGAAGATTACTGGATATATTAATATAGGAGGACCATATGAAAGATTGGAAAAAAGGATATTACTTAGAGGGAATATATAGGCTGATAGAATTATTTAAAAAGAAAAGCAGCGGGAAAAAACA
>NZ_JAMZGM010000111.1 GCF_024158605.1 Sebaldella sp. S0638
TTTCAAAACACCTCTTTCTTTTTTTATTATATCATTGTTTAGATTTTGGTGTTCCTACTTTACTATAGCACTACACTCTTTTTTTCTCTTGTCATACTCTTTATTGTCAAAAAATTTTCTTTTGTTATCTCAAAAGTAATATCTCCGTAAGACCCTATTTCCATTTATATTCCTCCTAAAACGGCGGTACTGCTCCACCATGATCATGTCCGTCTATCATTCCGGCAGCTGTTGTTGTACTTCCGGAAGTTACAAGATTTCCTGAAACATTAACATTACCATTCAAATTAATAGTAGGAGCTGTTATGTTTACAGTCGAAACAACAATTATATTTAATTCTCCGCTGCTCCTATTATATTCAATCTTGCCGCCGTCTGAAAAACTCCATATTTTAGTATCTTCATTAGCTCCTGCTGGTATTGTGTCCACTTCATTATAATAAGCTCCTAATACAAAGCCTTCTTCCTGCTGGTTAGGTAGAAATATACAAACTACCGCTTCATCAATATCCGGAGTATGATAATCTTTGTCCATATGCGTTTTACTAAATATCACTTTCAATTCTCCAGATACTTTGTTATCTCTATCAGGAAACCTCACCCGAACTGTTCCATTTTCTGGATTTATACTGTCTGTACTTATGTCAATAATGTGGACACATTTATCTTGTCTATTATGAAATTTTTTTCAAATATTCTTTAGGAGATAA
>NZ_JAMZGM010000112.1 GCF_024158605.1 Sebaldella sp. S0638
TTTTCCAAAGCCTAAGCTTTCAATATCTATGTTCTTTTTAAAGTCTTCAAAGGTCTGGCCAAGTTCCAGATTCTTTAACAGCTCTGCATACAATGTTTTCGTTACTTCTAAATCCGTACTTTGTTTTATCCAGAAATATTCAGTCCGGTACTTATCTATCACTTTTTGAATCTGATCATACATCTGGGGTTCTCTGTTAAGTAGCCAGTTTATTGCTTCATTGAAAGTCATGTTGAATATATCCTGAAGGTCTATTTCAGAATATATGGCAAACTCACTCTTCTTTTTGTATTCAGATATCTTACTTCTATCTTTTATTGTGAGATAACTCCCCCATAATTCTGATAGAATTAAGCTGTTTTCATGGTCCTTTATTCCTGTATCTATATTTTTTATATCTTCTATAGAAGTAATGTTTTTTATCTGACCTTTTATCTTTTTACTTATTTCAGGTACTACTCTTTTCCTGAGTCTCTCCAGATATTCAAGTGTCTTTTTATTACTATCTTCAGTATTTTTCTTGGAAAATTCTGTAAATGGACTGTTTTGTTGCTGTTGTTCCTTTTTCTTTAATGTCTTATATCCAAATATCTCTTGTAGCTCTGTATCCTCTATCTCATAGCCTGATTGTATTAATTTGGATATTGTATCCGCCTTTTTATTCATCTTATCTTCTTCAAGATTTTCTATTTGAAGTATTTTTTCCCTA
>NZ_JAMZGM010000113.1 GCF_024158605.1 Sebaldella sp. S0638
TTATTAAGGTCAAATGTATCAGAGTTATCCTCAAAACATCTAAATCTGATATCAGCAACTAATACGGCAAAGTCATAATCAGTGACAAGGAAATAATGAAGTACCTGATAGAGGTAATTTTCCGGAATGGTGTCGTTATTCTCCTCGTCTTTCCATAAATCCTTATAATATGAATATTGATGAATAGTAGTAGTTTTAATTTCAAGAATTCCAATATCACCATTAGGTAGAATAATTTCACCGTCTAAAGAAGCTCTTATAAAATCATATTTGGGATGTACATACAGCTCCTTAACTTCTCTAATTTCTTTATCTGGATTATCAATGCCATATAGCTGTCTAATGAAAGGTTCAAGTTTATGTCCTCTTTCCATAGCAGGATTGGTTTCATTAGGTTTATTAATTTTACCGGATTTTTCAAGCCATAGGTCTACAATATTTTTATTTCCATATTGTTCTATATCCATAATAACTCCGGCATCACTGCCACCTATACCTTGTTTTCTTAAATTAATCCATTCATCGTGGGTGGAATATGGGATTTTTTTAAACATATTATTTCCTCCCTTTAAAATCCGTCGTATTCTTCGCAAAAAGAAGAATCAACTGTCTCTCTGTCATGGTAGAGACAATAACCATCATTTTTCCAATTAAAATGAATACATTTGATGCACATTTCCATTTTTATTCCTCCTTGATTT
>NZ_JAMZGM010000114.1 GCF_024158605.1 Sebaldella sp. S0638
ATCTCCTAAAGAATATTTGAAAAAAATTTCATAATAGACAAGATAAATGTGTCCACATTATTGACATAAGTACAGTATAAGTATCTTTATTAATATGAGTTTATTTTATCTGCTGTGGGTGATTTCCAAAAGAAAATTCAATAAAAAAACAAGAATTATTTTTTCATTTATATCAGGGTTTATATGTATTTTTTCAGGTATAATATCGTATGTAAAAATATTAATATGGTTTTGGTAACTAAAAAACATCGCATGATCAAAATAAAATTATTGAACATACGATGTTTTTTGCAGTTATTGAACCAGATTTTTAGCTGGAGTTTTATTTTTGGAGTTTATAAACTCATCAAGCAGAATATTCAATGTAGAAGAATAAGCTGAACGAAGGTCATTTTGCCCCGAATTAAGACACCAGTCAAATGTAGCTCCGCGCAGAGATGAATAGAGAGCTCTGTAAATATAATCAACAGTATACTTAGGATCAAACTCCCCTTTATCAAATGCTTCAGTTATATAAACCTTCAAAAAAGTATCTATTGCTCCCGGAGGAGCTGCAAATAATTCGTTTTTCAGTGACAGTAAAAGAAAATATCTAACAAATTTGTAGCCGTAGCGTAATATAAAAGGGAGTGTGCAAGAAAGTCTGTAAATTAAATCTGATATAATAAAAGATTTGTTTTTCATATATTGATTTAT
>NZ_JAMZGM010000115.1 GCF_024158605.1 Sebaldella sp. S0638
CCTCAGCCCTCTGGGCTTTTTTTATTTGTAAATATCATCAATTCACGTTATAATCTATTGAGCCCTAAACAGAAAGGATAATATGGACACTATTCAACTTGATTTTTTAAAAAAATTTTCTCCAGCCTTTTTAGGACAATATGGAGATTTTGTGGTTTTGGAAATTCCTCGTTATGAAGATCGATATAACAGTACTCCTGTGTACTATAATTTATTAAGTTCTGGAAAAACTATAGACGAAGCTGAACTTAATCTCGCTAAGTTGATTAAAATTATCAGTTTAGATGAAAATAACTTAATTAATAAATTTATAAAAAATATGATTTCAATGAATATAAATGCTTTCCAAATAAAAATACTTAACGAAAAAACAGATAATACATTCGTTTTACAACTTGATTCTGGTGAATACTCTGTTAGAGCAAGTCACCAAATTTTAGACGAAGCTGTAAAAAAATTATATGAAAAATTTTTAATATTATATAGAATTTAATACGTTAGGGCTCATTTCCTTTCTATATTTTCTAAAAATTCTTTAAAATCAATAACTTTATGTATTATTTTTTCTAATTCGTTTATATATTCTTCTACTTCTTCCGGTGTCATTTCTCTTATTTCTTTTCTTCTTGAAGGTATTAATATTTTTCTTCCCATTCCTGAATCCTCCTTTCTACACCACTTTTGGCTT
>NZ_JAMZGM010000116.1 GCF_024158605.1 Sebaldella sp. S0638
TCGCCCTTAACAGCAATATCCGTTCCAACTGCTTTTAGGTATATATTACGACCGTAGATTCCACCTACTACTGATGAGGATATTAATACTTCTCCGGGATTATCTCCCTGCTTTTATATATTACGACCGTAGATTCCACCTACTACTGATGAGGATATTAATACTTCTCCGGGATTATCTCCCTGCTTTATTACTTCCTTTGTTCCTGTGTTGTAATCATACTGTCCACCTATTAATGTTAGGTCATTTCCGTTTAACTGCCCGTTTACCTTTATATTTTTAGCTAATAAACTCAAATTTTCTGCTGCATTACCGTTAAAATTCCCGTTTATTTCTATTCTTCCGTCTCTAACCATTATTGTCATAAGATCATCGGTTATTCTCCCTGTAGTAAAGGTTGTATTGCCAAATCTTCCCACTAAACCCGAATTTCCACCGAAATATATTCCGTTAGGATTACTCCAGAAAACATCCATTTTTCCGGTGCTCGCTGCTTCTATAAAACCCTTAATTACTGACGGATCATTGTGTACTCTTATCAGTACAGCTCTTGCTGGCGCCCCTGTATAGTTCTCATTAGGAGCAATTATTCCGCCTAATTCACTTCTGTAACCTGCTCCTTCTTTTGGAGATATATTATTCAATATCAGGTTTTTCTCATC
>NZ_JAMZGM010000117.1 GCF_024158605.1 Sebaldella sp. S0638
TCAAGATTTATATCCTCTAAATTAAGAAGCTCTGTTTTTAGAAGGTCCTCATCCCATAAACTTAATTCCTTTATTTTATTATCTGCAAGCCTGTATGCTCTTACCTGATCATCTGTTAAATCATCAGCTACTACACAGTCTATTTCTTTATATCCAAGTTTTTTAACTGCCTGTAATCTTCCATGACCGGCCACTATTATATTATTTCTGTCTATTACAATGGGCTGTCTGAATCCGTATCTTTTTATTATTTCAGCGAGTTTCCCTATCTGTTCTCTGCTATGGATTACTGGATTATTCTGGTATTCCTTTAAATCTTTTATATTTATTTTTCTGATTTCCATTTTCTTCTCCTAAAAAACAAAAGAGCCACCAAATACCAGACTTTTACACCTGTTATTTGATAGCTCCGCACTGCGATATTAACTATCTCAATATTTTTTTGTCAGTAACCTTTTACTCTTATACTGCTTGTCTTTTATCTTCCCCTGTGCAGTTATGAAGAGCTCTATCTTATACGATAACCCTGCTGTCATGGCTTCTTCTATTACATTTTGCCATTCTGGATTATCCTTCAGAAAATCTAAAACTTTTTTATTCATTCTACACCTCTATTGTATCACTAAAAAACGGAATTTTCAATATATATGTTTACATCTTT
>NZ_JAMZGM010000118.1 GCF_024158605.1 Sebaldella sp. S0638
CTGTTTGATAATCCTCCGTAATATTCCCCTGTACTTGAATTTGTTCCTTTGAAATCCAGTCCTTCTGCCTGTAATTGTATTTCAGCTTTATCAAGCTGGGCTTTAATAATGTCGTATGCATCCTTAAAGCTTCCGGCTCCTTCCAGTGCTTTTGTGTAATCATCATTTAAGAAATACTTTTGGGCTAATCCTTTGAATGTTTCTGATTCATAAAATGCCTCTATTAGTCCATCTTTTACTGAGCTGTATATGCTGTCTCCAAGCGACATGCTGAATTGACTGAATGAATTTGTATCTAATGCGTCTCTCATTGCTTTTTCCAATGCGTTTTTTATATCACTTGCCTTATCATCAATAGCTGAGTCAGGAAACATAGCATTTATTACATCATCACTTAACCCTGCTCCTTTTGCCTGTGATTTTAGAATATTCAAAACTTCATTCATGTCATTTTTTATATTCTCAGTACTTTTGAGCATTGTAAATTCATTCCAGAAATTAAGATTATCATTTACAAAAGCATTTAAGTCTGTATTTCCTGATAATCTAAAATCAGCTAATTTATCAGAAATATTTGCAAATTTATTATTGAAATTTTCTTCTAAGCCTTGGAAGTTTATGTCATAAAATACTTTTGATATATTTGTTCTAAGCT
>NZ_JAMZGM010000119.1 GCF_024158605.1 Sebaldella sp. S0638
AACAATATGAAGTGGACTTTAAAATGTATGCAATTTAATACTTCTAAATTCTGAATAGAGTTTTTGTAGAAAATAAAAATGCTGATGTTAAGTCAGCATTTTTTAATAAACAAAGAATAAAAATCTTCAAGTTCTAAAAACACATTATTTTCAATATCTTCCTCAAATTTCTCCATAATTTCAACGGTAGTCCTAGGCATAAATTTACTTAAATCATTTCCAAGATAAGTATCAGACAGAGAAGAAGTAATGGGAATATCATCCAGTATGAGAAAATTCCCGACAGCAGTATCTCGGAAGGAATACCCACGATATTTTCTAATTCCAAGTTCATTCATCATATTTATAATATCCTGTGATTTTTCAAAAAGTTTATTTATTTTTTCTTTTGTCATTTTTACCTCCTGTATTGACAGGAGTACTTTAAAAAGGTATACTTTAATTGGATGCGAGTGCCTTTTTAGGTACTCCTTTATTTATTTTTTCGTCGCCATTTCGTCGCCCAAATTTTTTTTACAATAAGAAATTCTATTGAATGGGAATGAATAAAATAAAATGTAATATAAATTATAGTGCGGATTTTTCATGGGTTTAAACATATAATATTAAATAAGAAAGCATTGTTTGAAAAGTGCCGTAAATTATA
>NZ_JAMZGM010000120.1 GCF_024158605.1 Sebaldella sp. S0638
TAAACTGTTCCCAGTATTAACTTTTTACTTCCTGTATCAACAACTATTGTATCTCCGTCTACTCCTATTTGTTCTCCTGTTATTTCAAGTGATTTAGCTATTACTGCTGCTGACTGGTCGCTTTCCATTCCTGCCATTGTTATGCACGATACTTTTATTTCATAGAATCCCGGTTCGGCATTTGCAAGAAAGTAAGTACTGTTTCCTCTTGAGAATTTCAGGTTTAATCCTGTATAGTGACCATCTTCTGTTATTCCTTTCATATACACTATGTATTCCTGAATATCATCCCTATTTACTTTATCCCACTTTGTTCCTATTCCTAGGTGTAAATTTTCCGGAATCAGATTAATAGGGGCAGGTGGTTTATCTGTTGGATATTTTATATTTCCCCATTCAACATAGCCATTATTAAGATATGATTCGTCAAAAAGGTTTGATTTCTGATTTTCAAAATGCTCTGTATTAGGCTTATATTCCTCATACTCCACAGCTTCTATTTCCAGTTCATTCTGCTTTTGAGTTATTTTAGTAAGTTGTATTTCCTTTGTTATATCCTCAAAATCAAGTCTCACTGCATCCTGTAATTCCAAGAATGGGATACTATTTGTTCTCATCTTATGGGTTACCTTTTC
>NZ_JAMZGM010000121.1 GCF_024158605.1 Sebaldella sp. S0638
TGATACTTTTCCTGTACTTTTATTCTCAATATTTTTTGTACTCAATTTCTTATTTGTTACTACTTCCCCACTGTTATCAAGGTTCTCTACATTAATATTATTCTCTGCTGTAAGTTTCCCAGTATTCACTGTATCTTTTGCTGATAACTCCCCTGTTGTTTGTATACTTCCTGAATTTTTAAGGTTCTTATCTATTTTGATACTGTCTTTTCCATACAGAGTTCCTGCATTATTTGTATTTCCTTTTACAGTCAATTCTTTTTCAGATATCATTTTTCCTGTGTTTGATACATTACCATCTACTGTAATCACGTTCTCACTTTGTAAATCTGATTTATTAGTTAAGTCTTTTCCTACTTTTACGGAATCCTTTCCGTATACTAATGAATCTGATTCCAGATTACCTTTTATATCTAAGCTTCCTTCTGATATTAACTGACCCTTATTTTTTGTGTCTCCACCTATAGTTACATTACCCTTTGAATAAATATTTGTTTCATTATTCAAATTTCCGCTTATTTCTACTTCCTGTGCCTGTGTCCCTGTTCCTTTTAATGTCGTATTTTCTGCTTCTACTGTTAGTTTACCTTCTGTATATGTTGAACCTTCCTGTGTGAA
>NZ_JAMZGM010000122.1 GCF_024158605.1 Sebaldella sp. S0638
ATTGCCTTTAAATCTGTTGGTATTTCTGTTGGACTTGATGGTTTTATTTTTGAATTACAGAATATTCTTAATCAAATTAAATTTATTGAATCTCAGATTAAAGAACTTGACAGTAAAATCAAAGAACTATATCTTTCTTTTGATTCATTCTTACATACTATTACCGGTATTGGTTTTACCACTGCTGCTATCATTCTTTCTGAAATTGGTGATATTAGTAAATTCGATAGTGAAGCTAAACTTACTTCATTTGCCGGACTTGATCCAACTGAATATTCTTCCGGTTCCTCTGTAAGAAGAAAATCTAAAATGTCTAAAAGAGGATCTCCTTTTTTACGTACAGCTATTTGGAATGCTTCTGTTGTTGCTTCTTTTAAAGACCCTGTTTTTAATGAATACTACCTTAAAAAGCGTAATGAAGGTAAGTCATACAAAGGAGCTATTGCTGCTGTTTCTAAAAAGATGACCAGAATTATTTTTAAAATTCTTAAAGATAACAGACCGTATCTTAAAAATCTATGATTTTTTTTAGACGGCTTTGCTGTCTATTTTGTGATACTCATTTTTTTATTTAAAAATTCTTCTTTTTTTCCTTGACATTTTATAACTGGTCT
>NZ_JAMZGM010000123.1 GCF_024158605.1 Sebaldella sp. S0638
CAAAATGTTATAAAAAAGAGATTTGAGGAAATTCTTGGTAAAAAAGCTAACGGATTTATCGTAAGTATACTAAATACAGTTAATTCCAATAAATTATTCGGTAATGTTGATCCAAACAGTATTCTCAAAGCTGCACTTGTGGCTGCATCACTTGATTTACCTATAGACCCCAATCTGGGATTTGCATATATTATTCCATACGGAAAAGAAGCTCAATTTCAAATCGGATATAAGGGACTTGTACAGCTTGCTATTAGAAGTGGGCAGTATAAACATATCAATGTAGCTAAGTTATATGATGGGCAATTCATGCATTATGATCCTATCATTGATTATCTGGAATATGACTTATCTACTAAAAACTCTGATGAAGTTACTCATTATGTGGCTTTTTTTAAAACACTTAACGGATTTGAAAAGTATTATGTTATGAGTAAAGAGGAAGTTGAAAAACATGGAAAGGCTTACTCAAAAGCATATAATTCATCACACAGCCCATGGAAAAGTGATTTTGATACTATGGCACAGAAAACTGTTTTAAAACAGTTAATTGGAAAATTCGGTATTTTAAGTATTGAAATGCAACTTGCACAAAAAGC
>NZ_JAMZGM010000124.1 GCF_024158605.1 Sebaldella sp. S0638
TCATCATACATGGCTTTTATGTCATCAATAGTATTAAATCCACTAAAGTCTATATTTATTCCATTTTTTACATATTTAAGTTGTTCTCCCAGTTTTATATTGAAATCTTCCAGTACCTTTTTATTTTCTGCTGTTAAAACCCCTGTTACTTCTCCATCTTTTTTAGTAGATGCTACTGTAATGTTTAAACTTCCAAGGCTATATTCTATCTGTTCCTTTTTATCATACGCATTATTCAAAAGCTTTTGCCATAAATCTATATTTCTTTTAAATTCCTCTTCCTGTTTACTTCTTAAGTTTTCCGGTAATATGGACAGGTGGCTGTTTAGTTCACTTAAAACCTTTTGATTCTTTACTATTTCCGAATTTATGAAGATTAATTCCTCTTGTAATTCTTCAGTACTTTTATCCAGTTTTTCTATACTTTTTACCGGATTTTCCGTTTTTTCTTCCTTTGCTTCTGTTGACTGCAGTGTATTTTTCTTTAATTGCTCTATCCTTTTAGTAAGTCCATATATGGATTTTGCTATTGTTTCTGAACTATTTTTATATACATCTGCTATTTGTTTATCTATTTCGCTCTGGTCTGTTCCTAATAG
>NZ_JAMZGM010000125.1 GCF_024158605.1 Sebaldella sp. S0638
TGAAAATATTTCTCCAATACGAAAACCATCATCAGTATCATAAAAGAGGATATCTCCTTCACAAATTTCAGTTTTATTATCATCATATGTATTTGTAAATTGCATTAATACAACTTCTTTTAGCAAGAGTCTTCTTGTCCCATTTTCAGAATTTACATCTGAATAATCTAGGTAATTATCTTTAAAATTAATCTGTATAACTTCGAGCATTTCTTTGGAGTGTTTGTTCCATGCTCTGTATTTAATTTCCTTCATTTTTTACCTCCCCAACATAATGTACTTGAAATATTGCTGGAATATAGCAACCAACCTCACCAGATACAGGATGAAATGCTGTAAGAAATATCATTCCGTTTTCTTTCATAAATTCAAATAATTTTTCTGGCTCATCTTCTTTGAAATAATGTTCTTCACAAAAATCTTTTACTTGGTTTCTAAATAGTTCTGGTGTTTCTAATTCGTCGTATTCTAATGTAACTGTTAATTCTATTTCTTTCATTTATTTTCCCTCCTTATTGTTAGCATATCCTGCAAATAGTTCAGAAGAATCAAAATCATCTTCTAAAGGCTCAATATCTACAGTATCGTTATTTCC
>NZ_JAMZGM010000126.1 GCF_024158605.1 Sebaldella sp. S0638
TCATTTTTATATCTGTAATATGTTGTCTTCGGAGTTCCAGAAAGTTCCATTATTTCCTTGTCATTTAGCTTCCCGTTATACTTAATTATTTGCTTCTGAACCTCTGTTTTATTGCCTTCTTTATCCTTTGCAACCTCTGCAACCTTTTTTCTTTCCGGTTGCAACTTTTTATTAAAGGTTGCATTTCCGGTTGCAGATTTTTCTTTTTTTTTATTCCATTTTTCTCGGCTTGACCAACTTTTCAATGTTCCCAATTTTATTTCATATTCTATAGAAAGCTCTTTTAAACTTTTTCCTTTTTCTTCATACTCAAATCTTATTAATTTCTTTTTTTCTTCCATTACGAGCTGTCCTCTAATATCTTTTTTAGCTTTCTATTTTTATTCATTAGGAACACGCTCCTTGTATTCAGACCATAAAACTTTTTGGCCATTAATTACAATCTTCTCTTCTCCTGTAAAATTAAGATATCTTTCTATTATCATCTGGCAGTATTCTTCTTCATATTCAATACCATACATATTTTTCCCTGATATTTCTGCTGCTATTAGTGAACTTCCACTTCCTAAAAATCCATCCCATATATTTTTATGA
>NZ_JAMZGM010000127.1 GCF_024158605.1 Sebaldella sp. S0638
AATACCACTGAATTATGTACCGCTTCTTCCGGTGTCTTCCCCCATGTAAACGGTCCATGGCTGTTTACCAATACTCCCGGTACATACAAAGGATTCAGCCCTCTCTCTTTATATGTTTCTACTATCACTTTGCCTGTTTCCTTTTCGTATTCACCTTCTATCTCTTCTGTTGTCATCTTTCTTGTACAGGGAATCGAGCCATAGAAATAGTCTGCATGTGTTGTCCCGTATGCCTTTATATCCCTTCCGCTTTGCGCCCATATTGTTGCCCATGTTGAGTGGGTATGAACTATCCCTCCTACTTCTTCAAAGGCCTTGTACAATTCTATATGAGTCGCTGTGTCTGATGATGGCTTCAAGTCTCCTTCCGCTACATTTCCTTCAAGATCTACCACTACCATATCAGAAGCTTTCATATTCTCGTATTCCACTCCGCTTGGCTTTATTACTATCAGTCCTTTTTCCCTGTCTATTCCGCTCACATTTCCCCATGTATACAATATCAATCCCTTTTCAGGAAGTTCCATATTTGCCCTATATACTCTTTCTTTTAATTCTTCAAGCATTTTAGATAAATCCTCCTTCCT
>NZ_JAMZGM010000128.1 GCF_024158605.1 Sebaldella sp. S0638
TACAGCCAGTTGTAAAGTCTTACTGGTTTTTGGTTGGCATGTATTCTTTTTATACTTTGACTTGTTCCTACTATTCCGTTTTTTCCTTTTTCCGGCTCAAGCTGTGTACCACTAAATCCAAACCAGAAAAATCGTGCTATCCTTTGTCTGTGTTTTACTTTACTCCAACACAATTCAAATTCTGACAGGCTGTAATCTGCCTTTGCTATATTCATACTCTCTGATTCGAAGTCGGTCCTTTTATCCCATACAAGCCAGCTTCCACCCTCTATTTCTTTTATGTAGTAATTTGCTCCCCACCAGAACTGTTCTTCTACATTCTTAAAGTATTTAAGAAAAATACTGCAATCAAAGTATTTATCATCATTTAATATCTTCCTGTAATTTTTTCCATCACTCATAGTTGAAAAATCTGTATCAAGATTCATTCCATACGGAGGGTCTGATACTACTGCATCTATTTGAATACCTTTTAGGAGTTTATTTAGGTTATCCTTATTAAAACTGTCGCCGCATAATATCCTGTGGTTTCCAAGTTCTATTAAGTCTCCTCTTTTTATTACCAGATTTTTTATTTCTTCAGGTAT
>NZ_JAMZGM010000129.1 GCF_024158605.1 Sebaldella sp. S0638
TTCCGTGCTAAATCCGCACGGCTGAACATTAAGAATTTTATACAAAAATTCTAAACGTTCTAAATTTATTGATTTAATAAAATGATTGAAAAAAATAAATAAAAGTACTATAATTAAGTATATAAATAATTAAAAAAATAGAATAAAAGGAAGAAAATTCAAGATTATCAGGAAAAATGAAATATGAGATAACAAATATAATATCAAACAATCCTGATATTTTGAATTTTATTCTACCCAAATACCTAAGCAGACTGTCAATAAAAGATAGTTTGCTTTTTTTATATAAGTCAAGTTAATTTTTAATAAATGAAATTATTTGAGTAAATTTTATGTAAATATAAAAAGTGATAAAATATATTGAAAACATTAGGTTAGAACATTAAACAACAAAATGCAGATAAAACATAAGAAATTCTATTTATAGACTATAAATATTGAATTTAAATGGTTTAATCTAAATTCAATGAGCAACCCCTTCGTACGAAGGGGTGCCTGTTGAAAATATATAAAAAAATGGTAACATATACTAGAAATATATGGAAGGAGAAAAATGTTAACGATTCTTAATAAAAAAATATTG
>NZ_JAMZGM010000130.1 GCF_024158605.1 Sebaldella sp. S0638
GTACAATTTCCTATACCTCCATAACAATTATCAAACAGCTTTAATACTTCATTTTCCTTGCCTTCCGGTTTGAATATATCATCTATCTCATACCTGTAATTTACCCGTAATTTCTTCTGACCTATCAGCATCCCTATTTCATGACATTCATCCATTCTTATAGACTTCTTCCCTGTCTTCATTAAGAAATTTTCCAGTTTTTCTGTTGGTACTAAATAGGTTCTCTCATAATCACGGTAATTTATTACAAATGCCTTTATTACATTTTCATAATCCCCTAAATCCCTGAATCTATCAAGTTGTTTATACGCACTCTTATTTAGCGGATAACTCTTACCCTTTGTTGTTTTTAGTTCCAGTAAATAAAAGTATGGGACTTTAAACAGAAAACAATCACACACATTACTTGGTGTAAATCTTGTTACATCATCATAGCCACCAAAACTGTTAGGACTATCTCTGAATCTGTAAAACAATACTCCTTTAGGTATTGAGGCCTTTATATCCGCTTCAAATCTTTTTCCTACATTCATTTTCCACCTCCTGCCATTTTATTTAGTAACCTTATTTCCCTTAC
>NZ_JAMZGM010000131.1 GCF_024158605.1 Sebaldella sp. S0638
ATAAAGTCCTCCTGTTTTTAGTTTATCATAAAAAGATTTTTTTATTTACAGACTTTTTATCACAGGCTCCAAAAATAAAATCAAAGACATTTTTAGTATAAATTTAAATGAAATTACAAAATCAATTTTCAATTTTACATCTGCAATTGACAATTTAGGCTCTAAATCATTATCTAATTTTTTCAAACCTTTAAAAGATACCTCCTTAATCGTAAATAATATTATAATGGTTAAAGAAGCTTTGTTAGAAATGACTCATATTGATGGAAAATTTAATCTATTAAAAACATTAAAGCTTAGCTTAGTTATTGCTGCTTTCTATACTATAAATACTTTATTTGAAAATTTCAAATTTCATATCGAAAATAGTCAAGAATTATCTGAAAAATGGACTAATACAATTAATAAATGTAAAGATATATTAAGGCTTCTTTCCCTTGTTATTTCAGAATTTATTCTTACAATGTTCGGATTAAATGAAAATCTAACTGGTTCAGAGAATAATGTATGTAATGGTCAAGCAAAATGGGAACATTAGGATCCAAAGAAATTGAATCTAGCCTGGTAAGGAGTAAT
>NZ_JAMZGM010000132.1 GCF_024158605.1 Sebaldella sp. S0638
AATAAATTATTAATTTAGTCTATTAAAATTTAAGAAAAATCCTATACAATAATTTTATATACAAATCTGTGGTGCCAAATCGCATTAATTATGGAGGTACCCCTATAGGACAAAACAAGTTTAGGGGTGTCATATTTAAAAAGCTTTTATTTATAATTATAAATTGAGAAGTCTTAATGAGGGAGATAAAGCTCGATATTCTTCATAACAAAAGGAATATGATAATGATAATGCATTTAAATAGGGTTATTAGGGGTAGGAACAGAAAATTGACGAAAATATACGCTAAGCACATAAAGAAATACGTTGAATCCTTTAAATTTATGGCTTAGAGAAAATTAAAAATATTTTCCCAAAACTCATGAATTCTTATCAAAAGGGGAAGAAGAAAAAGAGATGAGTTTTGGGAATCATATATATAACAAAAAAATCTAATAATATTAAAGTTTTAAAATACTGATGATAAAAAATATTCTTTCCCAGAAACGATCGTTTTTGGGAGAGTGTGTAATAAAGTCTGTAAATTAAACCGACTATAATAAATAATTTATTTAAAAAATATTGTAACTATTAAG
>NZ_JAMZGM010000133.1 GCF_024158605.1 Sebaldella sp. S0638
TTGAAACGGTTATATCCAAATGTAAGAGATAAATTTATAGAAAAAGCAGTAAATCACATGAAAAATAGCGAAGTATTAAAAGGAAATCCGGAAAAAGCAGAATTAATGACGGATGAGGAATTAAAAATGTACTATGAAGAAATAATATATGATTTAGGAGGAAATAGTTATGGAAAATAAAGACTTAAATGAAAGAGTGAAAATACATGGACAAAAAATATGTAGTAAATGTGGTGAGCCATATCCAACAATGAAAGAGTATTTTTATAAAACAACTGGGACAAAAGATGGATTAAGAAGTGACTGTAAAAGATGCCAGGATACACAGAAACTGAGAAGGGAAATATCACATTTAAAGGAACTGGATACAGTAAGTATAGGAGAAGCTAAAGAAGCCGAGATAAAGGAGTTAAAAAAAGTAATAGATACAGGAAATACGGAAAAGGAAAATCTGGTCAAAATAATAACGATGACAGATGAAAGAAATGAAACCTTATCTGATACTGCAGCTAAATTTAGTGAAAAATATAAAAAATCAAGAAAATGGAATTATGCATTAGGAGTATGTCT
>NZ_JAMZGM010000134.1 GCF_024158605.1 Sebaldella sp. S0638
TCCCGTAAATCAACTTTCTTTATCTCCGTAAATAAAGATTCTTCATTTACTGTAAATGAACTTTCTTCACTTACAGGGGATAATAGCTTTTCAAGTTCTAAATCTAGTAGTTCATGATTCCTGTAATAAACAGTTATATATTTCATTTTATCTACATAGCAACAATAGAATTTCCCTTGAAATGGATCTCCTGTTTCCATAGCTTTTTTAAATTCATTTTTTGACTTATATGCTACTCCTATTTTCTCAAAAGCTGTTTTAAATTCATATTTACTAAATCCCAGTTCCTCTGTCCAGCTATCTCCTGTTTTATACAGCTCATTGTTCTCACATGGTTCTAAAAATTTATAGAATCCACCAGGCTTTTTCTCAAACCAATAATCCAGTTGCTGCATCAATATACTCGCTGTTACACTTCCCGATAACTGTCTTAATTCTTTTATATATGGAACATTATTCCTGAATAGTGTTAATATTTTATTTCTCATCATTATCACACTCTCTTGACTTATTTTTTATTTTTGTTTATAATTAACATTGAGATTTCATAAATAATTTATTCTTCGCTC
>NZ_JAMZGM010000135.1 GCF_024158605.1 Sebaldella sp. S0638
GAAGAATTGAGGAAAAAGTAGTATTAAAACAAGGCTAAATATGAATAGTCTTGTTTTTTTATTACCAAAATAGGAGGTAAAATGAACATAACAGACCATGCCTTAATGAGATGGGCACAGAGAATAGAAGAAGATCATATAAGCAGTCAGACAGCCTTTAAAGACTGGAAAGCCTTAAATCCTGAAAAAGTAATTCAGTATGAAAAGGATTTGAGAGAAGCTTTTAAAAAGGCAGAATATTTAACAGAGGGAATATACGATGATAAAAAAAGACAATTAGCAGTATTTCATGTAGATAAAGAGGATCTTTTACTGTATATAGTAAGTAAGGAGGGAAATTTAATAACATTGTATGATGTAGATTTTGGGGCAAGTAAAGAAAGAAATAAAAAAATACTGAAGGAGTTCCTGGACGAAATATCAGAACAGGAAAAAGAGCATCAGGAATTTGAAAGTAAAAAAGCCGAGGAATTAAAGGAGCTTGGTAGAAAAAAAGAGACTCTTGAAATGGAAAAGAAAGAATTACGGGAAAAGCTAAATTTATTGGAATCAGAGCAGGGGTTATTAA
>NZ_JAMZGM010000136.1 GCF_024158605.1 Sebaldella sp. S0638
TTATCTGATACTGCAGCTAAATTTAGTGAAAAATATAAAAAATCAAGAAAATGGAATTATGCATTAGGAGTATGTCTAGCATTAGTAACAATAGGAACAGGATTAATAATCTTTCTATAGGAGGCATGATGTTTTACAGAGTATCGGATGCAAAAGGTAAGAAGGATCGAATATATAATGTGAAAAAAATAAATTACATAAGCAGAAATAAAAATAAAATTCGGATACACTACAATATTTGGACAGATGAATTAAAATCAGAAACAGAAGAGGAAGCCATAGATTTTATGGATAATATGCATGAACAATTAAATAAAAAAGGGATATTCAGAAGAATACTGGATATATTAATATAAGGAGGACACGATGAAAGACTGGAAAAAAGGATATTACTTAGAGGGTATATATAGACTGATAGAATTATATAAAAAGAAAAGCAGTGGGAAAAAACAGAAGATACGTTGCACACGAAAAAAGAAGGCAAGGAAGAAAAAGAGAAAGACTTACGGGAAAAATAAGAAAAGATAGAAGGTTCTGATATGGAAGAACTAAAAACAGGGATAG
>NZ_JAMZGM010000137.1 GCF_024158605.1 Sebaldella sp. S0638
TCTCTATCTCCTTCTCTTTTATCATAATTATTTTATATTAACTTATTTTTTCTGTCCAGTTTAGTGTAACCCATCCACCTCTACCTTTTTTTACAGTAGAAAAAGGTAGGTTTCTACTGTCTATAAAGTCTTAAAAACTTATTTTTATACATATGTAATAAAAATATTAAATACTTTATTTACAGAAAAAAGACAGATTTGCATTTTTTTAGAAATATGGTATAATATATGCGAAAACAAGTTAAATAATGTGTAATCTGTGAGAAAAGCTAGGTCTAATTCCTAGCTTTTTTATTTTGCATTTGATATAATGCATTGTAGCTTTCACAGAAGCTAACATTATTTAACTTGGAGGACATAAATGCGTACATTAGCAATAGTTACTATATTATTTATAGTAATTACTAAAGTGCTGTATTAAGCAGTCCTCAGCCCCGTATGGGGCTTTTTTATGTTATAGATTCATAAAAAATAGGCTTCTGCTGTTCCGTGCTAAATCCGCACGGCTGAACATTAAGAATTTTATACAAAAATTCTAAACGTTCTAAATTTATTGATTTAA
>NZ_JAMZGM010000138.1 GCF_024158605.1 Sebaldella sp. S0638
ATCATTTCCAGCATCTAATATTACATTATTCCCTATTACTGTACTTGCTACTGCTCCCTCTTGATAATTAGTTTCCAGTTTTGAATAACTTGAGAATGTTCCTTTCTTATCTCTTTTTGATTCTGTATACATTGTATTTTTATCATTCTCTATATTTATGTCATTCCCTGCCGTTAACTGAACTGTTCCATCTGATGCTACTGTACTTCCCTTTATATTTATATCATTTCCGGCATTTATTATTACATTGTCAAGCCCTGTTACTTCTGAACCTAACTTCTCTGTTGTTCTGTATAAATCATACCCATGATTTTCTTCTGTTCTCTCGTAATCTTTTAGGGCTATTGTATTTATATTTACATCATTAGCCTCTATATATGTCGTTCCTCCTGATTCTGTTACTGCTCCTCTTGATACATAATTGTCAGCTTCTATATATGTTGTATTTCCTGAACTTATTACTCCTACATTTTGAATATCATCGTATATTCTGGTTCTCTCTTTTCCTTCAAGCCTGTCGTGTTCTTTTGTTTCTACTCCAGTGGTTACATTACTTATTGT
>NZ_JAMZGM010000139.1 GCF_024158605.1 Sebaldella sp. S0638
CAACGCATAAGTAAAAGCACACATATGAAAAAGATAACGAATATTGATAGTTTTTTCAATAAAAATACAGATTTTGAGCAGATAAGAAAAACAATAAATGGAAGTTATGATGACCGAAAACCGGAAGAAATTCCTAGAAGTTCAGAATACACAGAGGAAGATTTGGAATACGCTTTTAGACAGGAGGAAGAATGGCCGAACTAAGTATAGAAAAAGCAATACTGGGAAAGATATTATCAGTACCGTATTCAATTGAGAGTGCAGTGGAAAACGGATTAAAAGAGCAATACTTTGTCAATACTGAAAACCGTGAAATATATAAGCAGATGCTTAAAATATATACCGAAAACGGAGTATTTGAGCAGAGTTTTTTAAAAGTGCCCAGGGAAAAACTAATTGAATTAGCCGAGGAATCTAACGGAGTAGTTCATATGAATTTAGGAGTACGTGTACTGCGTGACGAGTATAAGAATTTCTATATGGATAAAAAGATACAAAAAGTTCTCGAGACAGAGGATTTAAGTGTAGATGAGAAGAGGAAAAATATAATAACCATAGT
>NZ_JAMZGM010000140.1 GCF_024158605.1 Sebaldella sp. S0638
GCATCTTCTAAAAGCTCCTGTGACATTTTGCTCATATATTCCAAAAGTTCATTTTTATATCTGTAATATGTTGTCTTTGGAGTTCCAGAAAGTTCCATTATTTCCTTGTCCTGTAACCTACCTCTATTACTTATTATTTCTGACTGAACTGCTATTTTTTTACTTTGTCCTGTTGTCCTGTTTTTTGTGTCCCGTTTGTCCTGTTTTAAGATTTTTTGTCCTGAATTTTTGTCCTGTCCTTCTTCTTTTTTTTTGAGATATCTCTCATGTTTCTTTTTTATACTATCCGTCTGCATTTCTAGGGATAATTCTCTTTTTATCCGTTCATATACTTCTTTTTTTGTTTTATATTCAGGCTTAAGTTTCACATATAGCTGATCTATTAACTTTATATCCATTCATCTAATTAGCCCTCCTTATATTCGGACCATAAAACTTTTTGGCCATTAATTGTAATCTCATCTTCTCCTGTAAAATTAAGGTATCTTTCTATTATCATCTGGCAGTATTCTTCTTCATATTCAATACCATACATATTTTTCCCTGATATTTCTGCTGC
>NZ_JAMZGM010000141.1 GCF_024158605.1 Sebaldella sp. S0638
ATCTCCTAAAGAATATTTGAAAAAAATTTCATAATAGACAAGATAAATGTGTCCACATTATTGACATAAGTACAGTAACAAACCACGGTATAATAACAATAAACGGGGATTCATCACAGGGAGTATACTTAAATCTTGCATCAACGCTGGATAATCAGGGGACGATAAATATAAACAGCAATAACAGTCAGGGAATACTGATAAAAGGTGAAGGAAAACTGCTCAACAGAGGAATAATAAATCTTGCAGCAAACCTTGTGAATTCAGAACCGGTATCAAACGGTACTGCCGGCTATCCTGTACCTAGCATAATAAATGCCGGAGTAATTAATGTAAACGAAAATTTTGAGACAAATGGTCTTGATATATCTATAAAATTAGATCTGTCAACATTAAGAACAGCAGAATTAATGGAAGATACAGGAGCAGCTTTTGTATCAGATGCAGTTAAATTTTATGCGCCGGGATTCAGTACATCAGATCCAATAAGCGTACTTGCTGGATTCACTACAGGAACACATGCCGAAACATATAAACTAAAAGATGTATTTAATCCTAC
>NZ_JAMZGM010000142.1 GCF_024158605.1 Sebaldella sp. S0638
AAAAGAGGCAGTGAAACAGACAAAACTTTCAGATATTCTGGAGGAAGAAAAATGACAATATCATCATTAATAGAAACTAGGAAAAAGATATTTGCAAAATATAACAGTATTGAAAAAGACAGGGAATTCACTAATGCAGTAGGGATGGAGTTTCATAGTAATCAAAAACTGGCCAAAGAATTAAACAGTAATTACTTTCAGTTAATAGAACTGGTATTCCGGATAAGAGATAAAGAGGGAAAACTAGTACCATTCTTTTTAAATGATGAACAGAAGAGATTTACCACAATATTTAATCAGGAATACCAAAAAAGGAAATCAGTAAAAATATTAATACTAAAATCAAGACAGCAGGGTTTTACAACCTTAATCACAGCTATTCAGTTATGTATGCTCTTATGCAAAAAAGGATTTAAGGGAACAACAGTAGCCCATCTTAATGAGGCAACCAAATATATATTTAACAGTAAGGCAAAGGATATGTATGAAGAAATTCCTGATACTCTAAAATATGAGCCTAAAAGAAGTAACGCCAAAGAAATAGTAATACAAAA
>NZ_JAMZGM010000143.1 GCF_024158605.1 Sebaldella sp. S0638
AAAAGAGGCAGTGAAACAGACAAAACTTTCAGATATTCTGGAGGAAGAAAAATGACAATATCATCATTAATAGAAACAAGAAAAAAGATATTTACAAAATATAACAGTATTGAAAAAGACAGAGAATTTACAAATGCAGTAGGATTAGAATTTCACAGTAATAAGAATCTGGCCAAAGAATTAAACAGTAATTACTTTCAGTTAATAGAACTGATATTCCGGATAAGGGATAAAGAGGGGAAGTTAGTACCATTCTTCTTAAATGATGAACAGAAGAGATTCATAAATCTGTTTAATCAGGAATATCGAAAAGGGAAATCAGTAAAAATATTAATACTAAAATCAAGACAGCAGGGCTTTACAACATTAATCACAGCAATACAGTTATGCATGCTCTTATGTAAAAAGGGATTTAAGGGAACAACAGTAGCACATCTTAATGAGGCTACCAAATATATTTTTAACAGTAAAGCAAAAGATATGTATGAAGAAATTCCTGATACTCTAAAATATGAGCCTAAAAGAAGTAACGCCAAAGAAATAGTAATACAAAA
>NZ_JAMZGM010000144.1 GCF_024158605.1 Sebaldella sp. S0638
GGAGAAGTATTAAAAGATGATTTTTTAAAGAATCTTGCCACAACAGTAGAAAGTTTATCAGCCTTAGCGGAAAGTCTTAAAAATACATCATTAACCGGAAATTCTAAAATAGGTGGAGCATTAAGTGGAATAGGTAGTTTTCTAAGTAATGTGACTTCGGGAATTGGAATGGTAACAGGACTTGTAACAACAGGAGTAGGATTATTCAGAAGTGCAGGAGACTTATTAGGCTTTGGAAGCAGTAAAAAGCAAAAGGCTAAAAATGAAGAGGAAAGAAAAAAAGCAGCAGAATGGTATGAGAAACAATTTAAGGAAAATACGGACCTCATAAAAAGCATAAATGATCTCACAGGCTCTATAGTAGATTTAAATACTAAACTTATTCAGAATATAGCATCAAATACATCAGATAAAAATATAGCAAAACAGAAAAATTACTATGATAATCTGATAAACAAAACAGGAGAGCTGTTTGATGAGAATATATCAGCAACAGGTCATAGTACAAGTAAGAAAAAAAAGTTATTCGGATCAAAGACAAAAGATTCATA
>NZ_JAMZGM010000145.1 GCF_024158605.1 Sebaldella sp. S0638
AAAGAACTAGGAATTGAAGCAATTATCAACAAGAAGAAACCACTGTATATTAAAGGAAAAGCTCATAAAATATTTGGCAATATAATTAACAGGAATTTTAATGTAGATGAACCTAACAAAATATGGTGTACTGATTTCACATATTTACCTATGTCTAATGGAAAAATGAGATATAATTGTACAATTATTGATTTGTATAACAGAGAGGTTATTGCTACTCTTAACAGCAACCATATAACTGCACGATTAGCAGTAGATACTTTAAAGATAGCCATGAAAAGAAGGGAAAATTTTAGAAATGTAATTCTTCACAGTGATCAGGGTAGCCAGTACACATCAAAAGAATTTATAGATTTTTGTTGTAAAAATAATATTAAACAAAGTATGAGCCGTGCCGGATGTCCTTATGATAATGCAGTAATTGAAAGATTCTATAATACATTTAAAAATGAGTTTTTTAATTTATATTCATTTAATGATTATGAAGTATTGGATAAGAAAACTTATGAATTTATATATATTAAATACAATTATTTAAGACCTCATTC
>NZ_JAMZGM010000146.1 GCF_024158605.1 Sebaldella sp. S0638
GGGATACCTCCTGCTTTAGGTAAGCGGTCTGCTTAATTTACTATCACATACTGTAGCAATTTTACTTGACCACTACATACCATCTATAACTTCAAATCCTACATACATACTATTAACATCTTTATAAAAATAAACATCCTCTTTATCTTTATACCAGCTGCCTATTACATGCTCAAATGTTTCACAGTTCATTTTATAAGTAGGAAACTGCGGATGAGTGAAACCTTTCTTTGTTGCCATCCCGCATTTTCTCTCAGAAATCCCTCCTTTTAGCTCTTCAAAAGGAAAAAGACTTGCTGATAGTAATAAATATATCATCATTCCTAACAATTTTTTCATTTTCTAAATCTCCTAATCTTTTTATATATAATTATATAATAAAATAAGATTAAAAACAAGATATTAGAAGAGTTTATCAAAAGTTATTAATGATTAGAAAATAAAAATACCCCTATAAAAAAAGAGCCTGTGATAAAAAGTCTGTAAATAAAAAAATCTTTTTATGATAAACTAAAAACAGGAGGACTTTATTAT
>NZ_JAMZGM010000147.1 GCF_024158605.1 Sebaldella sp. S0638
ACCGGGTTAAAATATGTCCCCTGATATCCTACCAGTCTGTTATTCCTGTCTCCTATCTTTTCAAGAAATAAATTACCATTTGCGTATGCTTTATGAGTTCCTTCTATACCGAATGTCCCGTTATTATGATATGTATAGCTTATTCCGTAAAACGGGCCGGTATGTAGCGTGATCCATTCCTGTGTCGGATTGACTATTATTTCTGGGATTCTTATAGCTGTTGTATAGTCATACCCTACAAGCCTGCATATTATCTGATACCTGTTATTTCCCAAAGGTACTGCTTCTGCATAATATCTCATCTTATTAAAGTCAGGAAGATAACTATACATTGTTAGAAATACTTTTTCATTTTCCCAACTCATCCCATTTGTATAGTTTTTTAAATCTAATATTGTCCCGCTTTGAATTGTTCCTTGTACAAATTTCTTTATCTGTCTGAATTCTATCCATTTCCCCATCATTCCACCTCATATGCTATTACATTCGTTGTTCCGTTTATTTCTTCTTCTACACCATAGAATCTGTAAAAA
>NZ_JAMZGM010000148.1 GCF_024158605.1 Sebaldella sp. S0638
TATCTCCTAAAGAATATTTGAAAAAAATTTCATAATAGACAAGATAAATGTGTCCACATTATTGACATAAGTACATTGTACATTCCGCCTTCACTTAGATTTATTCTGCTGTTTGAGTATATTTCAGAATTTTTTATATTTTGAAAAACATATGTTGAACCTGTTGTGGAATTTACATCAAAATCCTGATTAAACGTTCCTGATGAAAGATTATTGAAGATAACAATTCCTTTTCCGTCTACATTTATTACACCATTCCCTGTAAATGACGCCGTTCCGTCCGTAAAAATACCCACTGCGTTATCTCCAAGAAGATTTAATTCAAAATCATTAAGATTTACATTTGTATTTTTAGCATATATACCAAATCCATCTTTTCCCACGCTTATTTTTCCCGTACCTGTCACAGAACTTTTATCTGCATAAATTCCTATTCCGCCTTCAGATGTACTTACTGTAGTGCTATAGTAAAGTAGGAACACCAAAATCTAAACAATGATATAATAAAAAAAGAAAGAGGTGTTTTGAAA
>NZ_JAMZGM010000149.1 GCF_024158605.1 Sebaldella sp. S0638
TTTTTTATGGATTTTCATGATATAAATCAATCATAATCTGGTCTTCATCCGGAAAAGTATCTAAAATATGAGATTCCAATATCTGGATATTTTTATTTTCCTTTTTAAGTATACTGTGTAGATGTCTGTAATTATTCGCATAAATCCCAGTAATGATATGTTCGTCTTCAAGAGCATAAACGACATAAAATAAATTCATATAGATCACTTCGCTAGTTCTTTGTGTAATATATCTGTTTTGTCTTCCTTAAGATAATTAATGAACTTAGGATTTTTATATCTGATTCTTTTTACAATGCCTCCAAATTTTTCAGCGAAATATTCAGCAGTTTTTCTATCAGGTAAATTAGTAATGGTAACACTTCCAATAATAACTTTAAACATAAGTGAATCCTCCTTAATATATAGTTACCGGAGTATATAACTTCAATTTTTTAGGAATGTTGATTTTTTGTTATATACTCAGGCAAGAATATATCTTGCTTAACGTGCTGCTAATAAATACTCTAAAATATTAAATTTTGCC
>NZ_JAMZGM010000150.1 GCF_024158605.1 Sebaldella sp. S0638
TTACAAACCTGTCAATATGAAAATACCGGAAAATGAGACCGGTAATCTTTTGAATAGGGAATTTAAAAGTAAAAATCCTCTAGAAATATTGGTAAGTGATCTCACATATGTCAGAGTGAATAGCAAATGGAACTACATTTGTCTTTTTGTAGATATTTTTAACAGACAGATAGTTGGATACAGTGTAGGAAGAAAAAAGAACGCAGAACTAGTATACAGAGCCTTGGCAGGGATAAAAGTAAATTTGAAAAAGATAAAAATATTTCATAGTGACAGAGGAAGTGAATTCAATAATCACATTATTAATGAAGCCCTTAATACTTTTGGGATATCACGGTCTTTGAGTAGAAAAGGAAATCCATATGATAATGCAGTAGCAGAGTCTACTTTTAAAATATTTAAAACAGAATTCATTAATAACAGTATATTTAACACATTAAATGAATTAGAAGTGGAATTAGCAGACTACATCAATTGGTTTAACAAACATAGAATTCATTCTACATTAGGATATTTAAG
>NZ_JAMZGM010000151.1 GCF_024158605.1 Sebaldella sp. S0638
AATGACAAACAATGGAGAAATCAGATCAGACGGAGATTACGCAATAGGTTTATGGGGAAGTAAATCAGCAGTGGAAAATAACGGTGAAATAATCATGAATGGAGATTATTCACAGGGGATAATGGGGACTAAGCAGTCAACAATAGTAAATAACAGTATAATAACAATGAACGGGAATAATTCAATAGGAATAAGCGGAAATGAAGGCACAAAAATCCAGAATAACGGAACGATAAATTTAAACGGAAATGACAGTACGGGAATAATGCTGTCAAACGGGGCAAGTCTATTGAATAAGGGAATAATAAACTTAGGATCAGGATCAAATAATGTGGAAGTAGGAAATGGATCATCAGTAGTTATCCCGTCAATAATAAATGCAGGAGTAATAAAGGTAGACGGAAAGTTTGTACTAAACGGAATAGACTTATCAATACAGGTAGACCCAAGTACAATAAGACAGCCGGAAGTAAGTGAGATACTAATAGATCAATATGTGACAGAAGATTTGAAGGC
>NZ_JAMZGM010000152.1 GCF_024158605.1 Sebaldella sp. S0638
ATAAGGTACTGGCTACATCATAGAAGCAAAGAATGCCAAACAAATACAGAAATAAAAAATGAAAATGATTCATATAGAAAAATTATGAAATTACAAAAAGAATTAGCCGAAGTAAAAAAGGAGAATGATTTCCTAAAAAAAGCAGCGGCATTCTTTGCAAAGGAACTAGATTAGAACAGTATATATTTATCAAACTAAACTCTTTAAAATACGGTCTTAGATGGTTACTTAGAAAATTTGCTATATCATCTAATGCTTACTACAATTACTTAAAACATAGAAAAAAAGACTACGAAACAAGAAAACTAAACATTTTAAAAAGAATAGAAGAGATTTACCATCAGAATCATGGGAATCCAGGCTATAGAATGATGCATGACTATTTAAATTTAGAAGGAATTTACGTTTCAAAGTCGACTGTGTACAGATATATGAAAGAACTAGGAATTGAAGCAATTATCAACAAGAAGAAACCACTGTATATTAAAGGAAAAGCTCATAAAATATTTGG
>NZ_JAMZGM010000153.1 GCF_024158605.1 Sebaldella sp. S0638
AAAAATAATGACAATTTACCTGCTAAGGAACTTAATATTAAAGACCTTCTACATCAAAATGTTATAAAAAAGAGATTCGAAGAAATTCTTGGTAAAAAAGCAAATGGATTTATTGTAAGTATACTAAATACTGTTAATTCCAATAAATTATTCGGAAATGTTGATCCAAACAGTATTCTTAAAGCTGCACTTGTTGCTGCATCACTTGATTTACCTATAGACCCCAATCTGGGATTTGCATATATTATTCCATATGGAAAAGAAGCTCAATTTCAGATTGGATATAAAGGACTTGTACAGCTTGCTATTAGAAGTGGACAATATAAACATATCAATGTCGCTAAGTTATACGACGGACAGTTTATACATTATGATCCTATCATTGATTATCTGGAATATGACTTATCTACTAAAAACTCTGATGAAGTAACTCATTATGTGGCTTTTTTTAAAACACTTAACGGATTTGAAAAGTATTATGTTATGAGTAAAGAGGAAGTTGAAAA
>NZ_JAMZGM010000154.1 GCF_024158605.1 Sebaldella sp. S0638
AATAAATAAGGAGGAAATATGAAGGAAAGGACAAGGAATAGGTTTATTAAACGCAATATAGCAATAGGGATGTTATTGGGGATGCTTTTAAATAACCTGACTTTTGCAAATGAATTAATAAAAACAAGAGATGGTTCAACAGCAAGAGTGATAACGGCACCTAACGGAACCCCAATGATTGAGCTCGTAAATCCTAATGGTAGTGGAATATCAGTTAATGACTTTGACAGATTAAGTGTCGATGAGAAAAACCTGATATTGAATAATATATCTCCAAAAGAAGGAGCAGGTTACAGAAGTGAATTAGGCGGAATAATAGCCCCAAATGAGAACTATACAGGAAATCCGGCAAGAGCGGTATTAATAAGAGTCCATAAAGACCCGTCAGTGATAAACGGATTTATAGAAGCGGCGAGCACAAGTCGTGTGGATATGATTTTTAGTAATCCTAACGGACTGTATATAAATGGGGGCTTAGTAGGTAGATTTGGTGACGTAACTT
>NZ_JAMZGM010000155.1 GCF_024158605.1 Sebaldella sp. S0638
TTCAAAACACCTCTTTCTTTTTTTATTATATCATTGTTTAGATTTTGGTGTTCCTACTTTACTATAGCACTACAATCTCCGTATTCAAAAAATTTATTTACATCAACCATTTTCAAAGTTAAATCTCTCTCAGGAAAGTAATTTGGTATCCAGCCATCCTTTAAACTCTCTTTCCATTTTTTTCTATCTGACTCATTATTATATATTACAAAATCCGGTTCCCACCCCTCCCAATCTAGTAAAATATACTTATATAAAACAGCAAAAGCCTTTTGATTATCTAATTCCTCTTTTCTTTTCAAAATTATTATTCTAGTGTTTATTCCGCCTTTCCATTTCCCAGTTGTCCATTCTTCCTCAAATTCAAATTTTCTAGTATCAATTTCATCAACTAATTCTGCAAATAAGCTCTTATTCTCGAATAATTCAATTACTTTATTATAAAACATATTTTTTCTCCCTTACTTAATCCCTCTCTTATTTTATTCTATTTAAACAAAAAAGCCCATTTTACAAATCTCTACAAGACCTATAAAATAAGCTCTTAAAACCTTCTCGCGGTTCTCAGTGGTGCCCAGACACACATTAAATTCAACGACAGACTTTTTAGCATTCCCCCATATCAACAATTATAATGGTTTACGACAATTTTTACAAGTCGTATTTTTTTTATTCTCAAAATATTCGCTTGACTTTCTGTCAAAACGGTAGTATATTGGTATTATGAAAGAGGTGCATTATGGATAAAAAAAGTTTGAATTTTAAAGTACCTGAAAAGCTTTATAATCAGCTCAAAGAAGAAGCAAATAAAAAAAATATTTCATTAGCTGCTATGATAAGAATAATATGTTCAGAGTATTTTGAAAGTAAAAAATAAAAAAAGCCCCTTTCATAAAGAAAAGAGCTTGAAGATTTAATATTTCCGTGACAAGAATATTATATCAAAAAAAGCTCTTAAAATCAACAAAAACAATAGATTTTAGGAGGAAAAATTATGAAAATTTTAAAAAAAGAAGTTGAGTTTAATGGAGTTAATTTAACAGGAATTAAAACACAAGAAGGTAAAATTTATATCATTGTGAAAGCTTTCTGTGAAATTTTAGGTATTGATCCAAGTGGACAACTTAAGAGAATCAAGCGTGATGAGACTTTAAACGAAGGTGTGGACATGATGTCCATACCTACTGAAAGCGGCAAACAAGATACAACCTTATTAGAACTTGACTTTTTGCCTATGTGGTTAACAGGCATAAGGGCAGAACGTTGTAAAAAAGAAATACGGCCATACTTAAAAGAATTTAAACTAAAAGCAAAAGATGTTCTGGCTGATGCTTTCTTGGGAAAAAGACTAGAACCTAAATTTTAAATTAAATATAATCCAAGACTTAAAGATATGGGTACACACATGTCAAACCTAGTAAATTTAGAGAAAGAATTAAGAGCGATACATAAAAAAATAATTATTGAATATAATTGTATTGATTCCTTAGCTTGTACAATGATTGAAATTCACAAGTGGAATAATAAATATATCCACCTAGAACACTATAAGAATCAAAAATAAGAAGATGCCTAATGAGGCATCTCCTTGTTTATCAGTTTTGTGGATGTTCTGAATAATTCGATAATTTTTTTGAAAATTCTTTTTTTATAAACTTTGAAAATATATTTATGTATTATTAGTATATTTTATTATTTATTTTACATGAAACAGAAATATCAAAAAAAGTTCCTCATTCTTTAAAATAATTTCTCTATATGCTATAATAAATCAAATTTAATAGGAGGTCTTACATCTTGAATTTTAAATATCTATTAACAAACAAATTAGAAGTTAAAAAAAGCAATAAATTAAACTTCGAAAAACATTCCAAAATAAAGTACAATAAGATAAAAATAAAAGGTAGAAACAATTGTATTACAACTTCAGATAATTCCGTTCTTAAGGAATGCCACATCGAAATAACTGGAGATAACAATAATATAACTTTATCAGCTAATTCAAAAGTGGCTAAGTGTAAAATCCAAATTACAGCAAATAATAGTTATATCAAATTTGATGAAAATACTAATATACAAGGTAGTAATATCCATCAGTTTTCCAATGAAGGTACAATTTCTATAGGAGAGTATACAACTTTCACTGGTGTTAATTTAATTTCGGAAGAAACTAATAATCAAATTATTATTGGGAAAAACTGTATGTTCTCATATGGAATTAATATTAGAAATACTGATAGTCATCCTATTTATGATCTTGATAATTACCTAATTAATAAAGGAAAACAAGTGACTATAAATAACAATGTTTGGGTTGGGATGGATGTTACTATTCTTAGAGGTTCTAATATTGAAGACGGCTGTGTGATAGGAGCCAAAAGTTTAGTTAGTGGTAATATAAATAAAAAAAATAGTATTGTGGCTGGAGTTCCTGCTAAAATCATAAGAGAAAATATCAAATGGGAACGTAAATTTAAATAAAAAAATACTCTCTGGAATTCCATAGAGTATTTTAACTTTATTAAGTTTTTAAAGTTTACATAGAAATTTTGAAAGTCTCCATTTTTTAAATATTTAATTATAATACATTTAATTATCACACTCAAATATATTAATTGAAATATTTTTTCAAAAATTCATCAAACCATTCATCAATTTCCGGCCAATCTGCTCGCCCAACTCCCTTAGCCGTTTTCATCTTAAGTGATGCAGTTATAAGTTCTTTCTTCATTTGTGGTTTTATCCTAGTCAGGAAATTATCTTCTTTTTTCAATTCTTCCAATGATTCCAAAACTTGCTCTTTTAAAATGTCTAAATTATTCTGTATATCTTCTTTCATAATAATACACCTCCATAATATTTTATATTATAATTCTAACAAATAATATACAATTATACGATTTTGAATATAGATGATTAATAGAAATCTCCAAAATAATTTCTCTGACTTTTTGGCATTTATAACAATATTTTTCATTTTCCTTAGTTTTTCTACATTTTAAAAAAGAACCCAATAAATTAACTGGGTTCTATCTTTTTAAAATATTTTTTATCATAATCATATAATACAAATAATAAGAAACTAAGCTTTATTATCTGAACTGCTACATTTACTGTATCTGTCATTTTCATTCTTCGTTTTCCTTCTATTAACATCATCCGTTCTTCTGTTTCCGACGGATACATTACCGCCACTTCTCTTAATGCTTTAAAATCTTCTTTCATAAGATGATGTCTTATACTCTCCTGTAACACTCCTAACAGCATTATCAATACAGCTAGTCTTACTATTAATCTTCTTGTATAATCCTGTCTACTTTTTTTCATTATTACCACCTGCCTTATTTTTTATATATTTTTCTACTAAGTCAGGAAGTATTTTTGCCATCATCTCACTTAAAAAGCCTAATAAGAATATCGGAAATGTGTTTATCAAATCTAATTCCTCTACTTTTAAATACTTCTGTAATGCTGTTAGATATACTGCTAAAGCAAAGCAACCCCATAATACTCTTAACCATATCGGCTTTATTGGCAAATTTTTCTCTGCTCTATAGGTTATATTCCCTAAACTCCCTATTATTATCGCATACACTATAAATAGTATATGCGATATATTCAGTATAAAATCCATTATGTTCTCCCCTCATATTTTAGATCCCTATTGCTTTCTTTTCCTCTTTTAATATTGATTCTAATAGGTTTCTCAAATCAAAAACCTCCCTAAGCTCTGTGAATACTCCTTCAAAAATATCTTCTGTAAAATCCTCTATAAAGTTCGGAATAAATTTATTATCTTTTAATTTAGCTGATTTAACGAATTTCTCTATATTATCCCACACATAATCATCCAGTATATTTTGAAGCTTATCTGCTCCTGCTTTCCCTTTGTTCACAATTTCTTCTTCCAAGATTCTTTTTCTGATCCACTCATTAATTTTTCCTACAATATACATTTTTGCCATTAATCCCATAATTTCCACTCTCCTAATATAATTTTATTTCGCTTATTTCTCCTATATTCTTACCATTTTGTACCAGATAAATTTTATTATCCAACTGTCCTGAAACTCCTTTTTGTTTTTGTATTTCTTTCTCTATATCTTTTATAAATTGTTCCCAATGTTTTAAAATTATATGTGGACAGTCTTTTCCGCTCCAAGATTTATGAGTTCTAACCTTTTCAGTTCCCCAACCTTTGGCAATTAGTAGACTTGCAATTAATTCAATTGCTTTTTTTTCTCCAGCTTCTCCTGCACTATCACATACTTCAATTCCTATACTTGTACTATTACCCTCTGATGTTCCTGCGTGATAAGCTATCTCATCAAGTGGAATAGCTTCAATTGCCTCTTTACCATCAACGACTATGTGCCAACTCGCTGATCTTGTATTTTCTGGATTAGTTAACCAGCCTCTTTCATTTTTTGCAGAACTTGATGGATTTCCTGTATTATGGACAGTTATCCAGTTATAAGCTGACAATTTTTTACCTGGTCTTTTTTTAGCATTTATTGGTATATGTTCTTTTTTTACTTCATTATATTTCATTTTTATCCCTCCAATTTCTGTAATTCTTCTGTTATTTCATTTATTTTTTTATCTAACTCTGTTGTATCTTCTTCAAATTCTATAAAGTCTCTTCTTTCTTTCCTCAATTTTACTCTTTCACTCTTTAAATATAAAATTTTACTATTTATATATTCTTTTTTTAGTTCCTCATTTATTACAATTTCCCCATTTTCATATTTTTCATAAACTTCCAATCTTACAAGTTTATTATTTAGAACGGCTTCATTATTTTGTAAAGGCATTAATCCTTTTATCTTTGCTTCTTCATCTGTTAATTTTATTATTTTATTTTCTTCAAACTTAGCAAATGGGAACAAATAAGGGGCTTCAAATAATAAATCTGTTTCTTCATTTAAAATAAATTTCTCATCTTCTTTTAGCATCCTATTTACTTGAATTGTATTTTTTTCCATAAGCATTTTTTTATCTATTATAGCTTTTATCATTTTTTCTCTCCTTTTTATGATATTCTTTTCCAAAAATAAACAGTTATATACGGTTGTAAATTACTGTGTTCTTTTCCTCCACCGGTATTATTCGCTGTATGTGCATGATTTCCTGCTGCATCCATTCCATGGGCATGGTTTCCTGCTCCATATGTTCCAGGTGTTGAACCACCTGTCCAACCATCAGACCATGATGTCATACCCCACGCATTATCCCATGTATATTTATCATTTCCCATTCTTCCACCACCACCAGCATGCCATATTCCCCAGTCTGGCTGATAAACTCCTGGATTTTCTCCCCACGGGATTATATGCTGGTGTGCTGGCATATAGTGTGCGTGATCTCCGACAGTATGGGCATGATCTCCGACTGCATGAATTCCATGTGCGTGATTCCCAGCCGCATTAATTCCATGTGTGTGTGCTGGTATTTGATCTATTGTTAGGGTTGTTGTCTTGTTTCCACCTGTTTTTTCTATTGCATTAAAACTAACATCATTAGCATCAACTCCAATCAAAGTCCTACCTTCTGCGTATCTTTCCCAATCTCCAGTAAAAATAACATTAGGATTAAAATTTTCATCTACACTTGTATAAATCGCTCCCACAGGGTACAAATAATCAGCTATCTTTTTAAAACTCGTTATTCCTTCTTCTTCTGCTGTCGCCTTTTGTGTCTTAGCAACATATATTTCTTTTGCCTCATCTTTAGTTAAATATGTTGTGCTTTCATCTATAATTGCTGTTATATTTTCAGCTTGCTTAATTACTGTATAAAGCAAATATTCATATTCAAATAAATTCTTATTATCATATAGTGGAAATAAATCCGGAATTTTAGCCTTATTATAAGAATATAATATTTCTTTGTTATCCTCACCTTTTGCAAAAATCCCCACTTCCTTTATATAATATCCTTCTGAATTTTCTTTATTATTAAATATTGTCTTTAATAAAACCGATTCTTTTTCCAGTTTTATTTGATTTATTGGATATGTTGCTTTTTCTTCCACTAAACTCTCTAAATTGTATATATCAACAGCTTCTCCACTTCCTATTTTTATATTTGTAAATGTTATTTTTTCTCCTAACAGTGCTTTTCTTAACAGCTCTTCCCCTTTTTTCGTTAATATAAAACCTTCAAAAACAGCCACTCTTTTTTACTCCTCTCATATTAATATTACTTTATTTCTAATAACTGAAACCGTGCCATAATGTAATTGGTCTTTACTTTTTCTTTCGAAAGAAATTGCTTTTAACCATGACCGAACATTTTTATATTCATTTATTGCCTCAATTACTTTGTAATAATCCTCTATTGTTTCCAGTTCTCCCTGAGTAGTTACTTTAAATTCTCCAGGATTTCCTCCAAATTCAAACCACTCCTTAACCTCTCCATTTCCAAATAAGATACTTGTTATTTTTTCTACTGCAAATGGTGTCCCCTTTGTCCTATGTGTTATTAGCGAGGTTTTTAATAATTCTTTTTTTTGCTGTATTTGTAGATCAGATTTATAATAATCCACATGCAAATCAAGAGCCAGTTCATCTATTTTCCACTCTTCCAGTTCATCTATTCTGTCAAACAATATAACTTCCGGAATATTTTGAATAAAATTCTTTAGCATGTAATTTATTGATTTTAATACATTTAAAGTATCCTCATCATTTTTAAAATTAAAAGGTATAAGATCCAATAAACTGACATCATCAATAAATTTTTTCATTCTAGTTCAACTCCTTTAAAAATTACTTTTATTTCATCTTTTACGACTGCAACTTCATTTTCATTGATAACTTTGAATACCGGACTTATTATGTTAACTCTTTTTACTCCTATTAATTTTAGCTGGTGTATTAATTCATCTGTATTTATATCTCTACCCAGCTTCCCTTTCTGCCATTCTGTCCATTCCTGAACTGCTAACTCTGCATTATTTTTTATAGAAGTAGCTTGTTTTTCATTGGATTTATCAATATAAAATTCTAATTCTACATTGTACTCTTTTATTTCTGGTTCTTTTATATTTACAAAATCTGTAAGAGGTCTTAATTCTCTATCATTTATTACATCATAAACATGCTTTTTTAACTCTTCTGTTGGTTTTCCATATTTAGTCCATACATATACATCAACATATCCAGGCTGTGGACTTAGAGCTTTGACATCTATAATATCTGTACTTGTCGACTTCGCCCAAAATTCATAAGCTCCTGACGGTCCTGCAACTGAAAAACTTTCCGGAACTTCCATAAGCCTTTCTCTGTATCTCTCATCTGATTCTATTTCTGTTCCCCCGCTTGTTTCTGTTACATTAGTAACAGCCTTATAATATGGAAATAAATCAACAATATTTGTTATCTGTCCTGGTAAATATCCATTCCCTACTTCTCCGGCTGTTGTACATACCGCCTGAACTCTTGCTTTAACATTTCCTTTTAATACTTTTACCTGTTCTTCGGTTTCAAATACAAGTTCATTTACTGATATTTTTGTAGCTCTTGCAATTACAACATCCACAGGTTGTACAGCACTTATTTCAAACTCTATAGTTGTTCTGGCCGGCTGTGCTCCTAACCTTTTTCCTCTTGTTCCGTATAATTCGCCTTTGGCATCCAGCCTGTTGTCTCTTGCAAATCTTAAAAAGTTTTGTTTAGCTGTGTCATTCATTACTTCCTGTGCCAAAGCTAACATATATGCTACTGACTTAAAGATTATCCTTCGGGGATCTGCTTCTTGTAATTGTATTCCTGTTAATTCTGCATATTTATTAACAGCTGTTATCTCATTATCTTTTGCCGTTGTATCTATAAAATCAAAATTTTCATAATCAGACACTATACTATCACCTCCACTTCCAATATTATATAAAAATTCCCATTTGTTTCTTCTCCATCTTTCAATTCAACCCTTAAACTATTTATTCTTATTCTAGGCTCATATCTTTTAAATAAAGGTATTAATTTATTTAAAAGGATATTTGTAACCTCTGTTGATTTTCTATCAATCAAAGCCCAATCTTGAGCGAATTCTCGCATTAATGGAACAGTTCCAGCAAATGTAGTTAAAATAGTTCGGCCATTCTGCAAAATTTCTTCTATAAGATTATCTGGCATATAATTTATTTTCAAACTTTTATTTGTTATCTCATGCATCTCTAACACTTCCCTGACTATCTATTATTTCCCCTTCTGACATTTGCTGCACTTGATTTTTTGTACTTCTTTCTTCTCGGAGTTGCCTTAAACTTTTTGTATTATCCCTATATTCTTTTAAAGTAACCGTAACCTCCACATATCTAAAGCCGTTATAATATTTGTTAAAAACTTCAGATATACTATCTAATATGAAAGGAAATTCTCCGATTGTATTTCCACCAATTGAAAGATAATGATTTTCGCCATCTTCAAGTATATTATTGAGTTTTGTTAATGTTCCGGTTATGTCACTTCCTAAACTGTCAGTTAACTGCATATCAAAGGTTATTGTATTTAATTCTCTGCCTCGGAATTCCAAAAATGACAAATCATTTAAAATTGCGTGTTCTTCCCACTTACTCTGTAATGGTCAAGCAAAATGGGAACATTAGGATCCAAAGAAATTGAATCTAGCCTGGTAAGGAGTAATAAACCCAT
>NZ_JAMZGM010000156.1 GCF_024158605.1 Sebaldella sp. S0638
CCTGCTCTGTAATCATTTTTACTGCTTTCTGATATCTTATACTCACCTGTTACAAATATTCCAAATCTGTCCTCTATCTCTACACCTGCTGATATCTGCGTTTTCAGCTGACCATTTTCATCTTCCGGTTTTGCCAGTTTATGATAATTATCCTCTATTGCTGTCAGTCTTGCTTCTTCCCTTACATTCAAATCAGCCAGTTCGTATTCATACAATACATTCAGCGAACCTTTCAGTTTCCACTTATCAGCGTCTCCTAAAGGAAGCACGCCTTTTAGTTCCACTCCCGCTTTTGGTTTTACACTCCATGCATCATTTCCTTCTATTTGTAATTTTTCAAGTCCCTTCTCCGTAAATGTGGGTCTTGTCACATACATTGCCTTTATTCCTCCATATGGTGTAAGTGTCATCCTTTTTCCAAGTGACATTTCCTTACCAAATGTATTGTCACTTGTTATACTGTAACTTTCATATTTTCCTGTTATATCCGAACTTCCATATGGTGATACCCAGTCGACACTTCTCTTCATATCATGAATACTCGCTCTTCCTGTAAGATCATTTCTCAGAATCCAGTCATTTGCCTTATATTTATTATGCATTCCGATCTGTATTGTATCCACATCTTCTTCGTTTTTCTTAGAATCACTAAATTCAAATCCTGTATGTAAGTAACCCAATGAATAACCAAATGTATGTCTATATGTTCTTTCTACCTCTCTAAGAGCCAGAACTCCTGTTGTTTCATAATCATACCCTGTTACTCCGTCTGTTTCTTCTTTATTCTTCCCTTTTCCAGCTATTACATTTATTTTTACATTTTCTTTTGTATTATTCTTAGAATCCTGCAGCAGCCTCATTGAATCTGCAAATGTATCTGCTATATCATTTTCTCTCTGATTCATATTAGCATACACATCTCCTGCAAGGCTTGACATTATATTTCTAAAGTCTGATTCATTTGTTATATAATTTATTCTGTCAAATATTTCTCTTCCGTCACCTGTACTTACTGCATACTTCTCATTTAATGCTTTTCCAAAATCCTCATACCATAACCCGTCTGTAAATGTCTCATATGATTTTCTTGTCATTACCAGATCATTGCCCTGTGCAGTTGCATCCCATGTTAATGACTGTGATATGTACTCTCCCTTTCCTGACAGCCCTTTAAATATATTCACAAATGTATATCTGTCTGCTGCTGTTCCTTTGGCAAAGTCCGGAGCCACTTCAAAGCTGTTAGGCACTACTCCCCCGAATCCTACCTGTGTTGTTGAATTTGTAGTTGCTGTATTTGTTGCAGGATCTATTGTAACTATTACCTTAAATCCGTCATAATTAAAATTACCGTTTACATCTACATATATTTCCCCTGTATTTACAAGTGTCGGCATTTCAGGAAGATCATATGACTGAGAAATCATTCCTTGTGTTGTTCCTGTTATATCTGTTATATTAGCACTATCTGCAGTGGAAGTATAAGCTATTCCCAGTCCTGTTCCTGAAATATTTATCGTTCCTTTATTTACAAGTTTTGTATCTGCTCCTGATAAATATATTCCGTAGACATTATTACCCGATATATTTATCACTGAACCTGCTTCATTATATATCTGTGAACCTCCACGCCCCAGTATTCCTACTGATCCGTCACCCGTAAGATTAATTATCCCGTAGTTTCTTACTATTGAATAATCATCTGCATATATTCCCCTTACATTTTCTCCTGTACCTGTTATAACTCCGTAATTTTCCGCTGACATAAATACCTATTCCGTCTTTTCCTACTTCAATTGTCGAATTATTACTTACATTACTGTTTTTCCCGTACATACCTGCTGAATATCCAGCTTTCGATACTGTTCCGTCTGATCCGGTATAATCATACAATTCCGAATCTCCCATTAATATACTTCCGTTATTTATCAATTCTGATCCGTTTCCATATGCCCCTATATTTGACTTTCCTGTATTTCCAGTTATTACAGCTGTATTTGTAAATGTTCCTCCATCTTTCAAATAATAACCAACACTGCCTGCCCCTGTTATTTCAATGTCATAATTATTTTTTGCATTTATTCCTGTACTTGAAAACACATACATACTGCCGCTTCCTATTTTACCTTTTGCATTATTTATAAATACAGGAGTTGTACTTCCTGAGAATACCAGTCTGTAAGAATTATCTCCCGCTGTTATTTCCGAATCATTCTGTACTGTTCCTGTTAGGTTAACAGCGTATACTCCTATTGCTCCTGATGAACCTGCAGTTACTGATGAACCGGAATTCAGCTGAAGATTCCCTCCGTCTGAGTATATTCCTATTCCTCCGTCTCCTGCTGATATTATTCCGCTGTTTTGTATTCTTCCCGCTGTATTATACACACCTATAGAGTTATTCCCTGCATTCACCGATCCAGAATTCACAAAAGTGCTTCCTGCATTATCCTGATATACCCCTAATGATGGTTTTTGTATTGAGCTTGAGTTTCCTGCTGTTATACTTCCGGTATTTGTAATATCTGCCAGACCTGTTGTATATATTCCCGTTGATCCTTCGGTATTTATATTTATGCTGCTGTTGTTTGTTATTTTTGATGCTACAGCTTTTGTATTTTCTACATAAATTCCGGCTGAATTCGTACCAGACACGCTTATATTCCCGTTATTCAATACTTCATTTCCATCACTCAATAGCATCCCCACAGAGCTATCCTGCACATTTATACTTCCACCGTCGTTTATTACATATGCTCCTGTACCTTCTGCATACATTCCCAATGACTGGCTTCCGACATTTATTGTGTTTTTATTACGTCCTCTTGCTCCTCCTGTGAGGTACATTCCTGCTGATGAATCTCCCAGATTTATTATCCCTAGATTTGTTCCCTCTTCACTTACACTTATTCCTGAGATTGCTGCCGGAAGACTTCCTGTATACTGACCGCTAACAGACATTCCCACTGCATTTGTCCCTGTTGAAGTCACATTGGAATCTGTTCCGAATAATACCAGTGTACTGTTTCCGTTTATCAGTGAACCATTTGAAGCTAATGCTGCTGCCGTATTATTATAGAACGTTCCGCCAAGCAGATTTCCCATGGTATATGTAGAGTCCGGTGTGGCATTTATCGTAAACGGTGAGCTAAATACTATATTTGAACCCGAATCTGTTATCATTAGAATTACATTCTTACCATCCACAGACACACTTCCCCCGGAATTCGTCAATGTTGTCCCGTTTGTCAGATAGTATCCTACAGAATTATCACCATTCAGGTAAATAGTTCCTCCGTTTATATTTCCTGTTGAATTCGAAAGATAAACTCCTACTCCGTTTTTACCTACCCTTATATTTCCATCTATTTCTACTGATGTATTTGTCCCATATATTCCGACTCCTTTTTCGCCGCCTGATACATCTATATCTGATGTTGAACTAAGTGCTATTTTTGAGTCTGATGTTGTTTTGGTATTATTTACATATATTCCGTATCCTCCGTGTTCTGTACCTGATGACTTTATAGTTCCGTTATTCTGGACATTTATAGTTCCGTCACCATAACTTTCCGCAGTTCCATTTAGATAATTCGTGGCATATATACCTGTTGTTTCACTTCCTACATTTATTATTCCGTTATTTATTACCTGTGAACCATTTGTCCCGTATAAACCTGCGGAACTTTTTCCTGTTACACTTACCGTTCCGTTGTTATTTATCTCTCCAAAGTTTGTAAAAAGACCTGTTGAACTATTTCCGGATAAAGTCACTGTTCCTGTATTACCTATTATTATCCGTGATCTGTCAGCTGTACTGCTTCCTGTACCATAATTCGCCTGTCCGGCTCCCATCTGCATATCCTGTGTTCCGCTTACTGATGATGATATTTCCACACTTGAATTTACAAATTCTGTTCTGTTATAAATATCTGTATTATCATCAAGATTTGCTGCAGTATCTACAATCAGCTTTCCTTTTAACACTGAAAGTACCGTATAATTATTATTGCTTGAACTTGATATCTTTATATTTGATGTTAAGTTAGAACCTGCTGTAAAATCATTTTTTACTGTACTTAAAGATATTGCTGATGACGGTGAATCTACTATCATTAATTTAGAATTATTATCTTTCAGATTTATCTCCAATACACCCGAACCTGTTACAAAATTTGCTAAATATGTAGTATAGTCCCCTGTTACATAAAATCCAAGTCCGCCTCCTTCTATTTCCGCACTTGCATTTCCTGTCATATTAAGGTTTCCTGCTCCATTGTTATTCAGAGCAAATATTCCCCCGTCTTTTACTATGGTTTTATGACTTCCTGACAGATTTACCGTTGAATTATCCGCATAAATTCCTGTTGTTCCCGAACCGGCAGTTATTGTACCGCCGCTCAGATTTGCCGTTGTTCCTGATGCTGAATAAAGACCAGCCCCGTTTTTAGACGATACTATTATTGATCCGCCGCTCATATTAAATGTTCCGTTGTTGTATATCCCTACAAGATTATTCTTTTCTGTGGCTGTAAAATCTATTATTCCTGTATTATTACCAGTTGCATTTGTCCCTATGTACAGTCCTGTCACTTTTTCTGCTCCGGATAAAGCATTTATTGTCCCTGTATTTGTTAATACTGCTGAATTCCCTGATACATAAGCTCCTGTTACATTGCTGCCTATTGATATTGTTCCGCTATTTACTGTTGTTGATGCTCCTTCTGTGTATATTCCTATTCCTGCAGCCACATTATCCACTGTAATATCATATGAAGAACTTACACTTGAATCCTTCAGATATATACCGGCGCCGTTTCCTCCTGATGCTTTTATAGTTCCCGTTAATGATGAAGTACTGTTAAGTCCGCTTCCATAAAGACCTACAGAGCTTCCTCCTGACTGAGAACTCACATTTATTGTTCCGTTAGAATCCAGCTTGGTATTATTCAGATACAATCCTATTACATTCTCTGTTCCTTCAAGATTTATTGCTGAAGATGCCCCGAGAGTTACTTCTGAGATTAATGATGTATTTTTATTATCTGCATATATACCAAACACACTTCCTGCTACTCCGCCTGATTTTGTTTTTATATCTTTATTGTTTACTATATTTACAGAATCGTCTCCATAACCCAGTGTTGATGACGAAGTAGTTCCGTCAAAATAGTTTTGTCCGAATATTCCTATATTTTTATCCCCGCCAAGTTCTATCAGTCCCTCATTTGTACTTACTGAACCATTGGCAGTGTAAATTCCTGTTGCTCCCTCACCGTTTAATTTTATAGACCCAGAGGAACTGTTCGTCATTGTTATGAAATCCCCTGCTATCCCTGTCGTTTCTTTTCCTGACAGCTCTATTATTCCGTTATTTATTACATATTGCGCTGCGGCACTCACTGCTCCGCTGCTGTTACGCTGAGCTGCACCTATTTGTTTATCTTTTGTTCCTGATACTTTTACACCGTTTAATACTGTTATATTCGAGTTAATAAATTTTAATTTTGAATATATACCGTTATCCATATTAGAGTCAGTATCATTATCCAAATTCAAATCAAAATCCTTCATTACATATTCGTAGTAATCAGAACCTGAAAAATTGAAGAATCCGCTTGTTAATGACGGTAATGATGACAGCTGGCTTATATTTGCACTTATTCCCTGAGTATCTACAAGCATTCCTATTGATCCCGAATCCATTGTAACATTCAGATTTCCTGCATTACTAAATGAATTCTTTATATTTGTTACTTTAGTGCTTAAATCAGAAATATTATCTATCGCTGTATAAAGTAATATTCCTCCTTCTTCCACTGTTGCATTTGATGATGCTGATATATTATACTTTCCTTTAATACCAGTCCCGTCATCATAATTGTAAAATATGAGTCCTCCTGCTTCTGCTTTTAATGAAGAGCCTGATACATTTATGGTAGAGTTATCTCCTGAATAAAGTGCCGCTCCCCCGTTTTTAGATATGATGCTGCCCCCTGTCAGATTTGTTGCAGTGGTATTTTCTCCGTATATCCCTATTGTGCTGTTCCCGTTCGCCGTTACTGTTCCGCCGCTCATTGTCAGTGTACCTTCATTATATATTCCTAACGAATTCTTTCCTTCTATATTCATTATTCCTGTATTTTCCCCGACAGAATTAGTGAATACAGCTAATCCATTTGATTCTTCTGATTTTATATTAATAGTTCCTTTATTGTTAGCAACACCTCTATTTACTGCAATCAATCCTGTAGTTCTGTCCAGACCTTCATCAAATGTTATTGTTGCCTTATTTTCAACTGTTGATTTATACAAGGCATTAGCATTATTATTTACAGAATCATTGGCAAGCATAACAACGTTATTCCCTTTGCCGCTTTCTATCTGTGCATCCAATACCAGATTCCTGTCAAGTATTATCTTGGCTCTGTCACTTCTCATTAAAATACTGTTATTTGATTTATTTCCGAATTTTAATTCCTGCACATTATTATTATTGATAACTATATCAGAATTCCCCAGTAATATATCCTGAGTAGCATAATTTGCATCTCTTAATATTCCAATATTTTTTTCTCCGTTTAATAAAAATCTCAGGTTTCTTAGATTTCCTATAGGGTCTGTTGTTGCAGAATTTGCTATCCCATTGAATGAAGTTACTTCTGTGGAATCAGATATTCTCCTGATCAATGAGATTCCAATGTTTTGTTCGCCTTCCAGATTTACCAGCCCTGTCTCTCCATTGATAACTGTCTCTTTAAAGTAATCTTTATATGTACTGAAAATATTCGGTACTCTCATTGCATAACTATTATCTCCAAGTAATTCCATCTCCCCGGGTTTCACATATACATATAGAGGTGTACCTATATTGTAATAACTTCCAAAATCTATTCCTATACTCTCAGTATTTTTCATTATTATTTTGCCGTTATTTGTATATGTAGACTCTTTAAGCGGAACTTTTGTTATTATTTCACCTCTGCATTGATCTGATGCAGTTTCACCCCAATACCTTCTGTCACATTTTCTTCCGCCTTCATTCATCAAAGAAACAACAAAAACACGCTTTCCGCCTTCTATAGTCACTGTTGCATTATTAGTTATTTTTGATGGTAATAAATCGTAATACTGATTTTCAAAAACTATTGTTATATGACCACTGTTACTTCCTGTTACTTTCAAAGTACCATTCAGTGTAAATTCTATGTTTTGATCCCTTGCTCCAAAACCATGACTTATTGCAGCAAATCTAGTTATCCCAATTCCTGTTGAATTTCCAAGACCTAATCCAAGTGCAGGATTAGTCACATTATTTATGAATTCCCAATCACCTGTCAATGTTGAACTAGATGCAACAATATTAGCAACTGCATATCTATAGGCGTTACCGATATTACCAGTACCTCCGCCTCCTGGTGAAGTTGGTGTCGTTACGACTCCTGTTTCTCCATAAGTTCCATTTAATAATAGTGTGTCATTAACCCCGCTCCATGTAAATTTATTTTCTATCTCATAGTTATCATTGTTAATAGTTATTTTTGTTCCATTTGTGTCAGCAACAGCTGATGAGTTATTTAATATTACATAATGTGAAGGACTCCATTCAGGAGGCATGATTGTATTAACACCGACTATATTACTTTGATGAAATCCAGACGCTGAAAAATTCAGGCTAACAGGATTAAATATTTCCGGTACTGTCACTGTTGGTACTTCAATAGGATTAAACGCAGTTACTTTTGCTATATTAACCGTTGGTGATGTTACTGTTATATTTTTAGGTTCTTCTGCTTTAGTTATTGACGGCAGCTCAAATGTTGTCAAAGTCGGTATAGTCACCGAAACAGGATCTATCGCAGGATTGGCTATTGTCGATACATCCACCTGCGGCACCGTCGGTTTTATTATTCCGGGTTTTACAGGATCACTATCCGGTTCTTTTATATTAAGATCTACTCCCATATCTATTATTTTGTATTCTTGTTTTTCTTGAAAACGTTTACCATTAGATTTTGAAGCATCCGAACTGTATTTTGCATTCTCTGTTGTATTATTCAGTCCACTTCCGTGTTCTTCATAAAATGCGCTGAAAAATATCTGCCATTCCAAATATTCCAGCTTTATTATATAGTCCCCCTGCATATACAAATCTTTTAGTTCTTTGTTTTTTTGATTTAATATTCTTTCAATTAATTCGTATGACGATTTGTTTGATTTCCCGCTTTCAATATTCTTTACCATATTGTCATATAAATTATTTGTTTTCCCTGCTAATGTTGCACTTTGCACGGGTATTGCCGCATTTAGTGCTAAAAATGATAATAAAATTTTATTCCTCTTTCTCATAAATTTCTCCTTCTTTACTTAATTACAATACAAATTCATTCAGATAATATATATGTTATTACATATAATTTGTATGACCATTATATCAAAATAC
>NZ_JAMZGM010000157.1 GCF_024158605.1 Sebaldella sp. S0638
GTATTTCTATTTATTACTGATGAATTATTCAAGTCTATTTTACTGTTTGAAGCCAATTTCCCAGTGTTTGTCAAACTTGTATTATTTGCTGTTATATTTTCTGATGCTAATAACTGACCACTATTTGTAAGTGTTGGCGTTGTCATTTCAATATTATTAGCTGCCATAGTTCCCTGATTACTTATATTATTTCCTTTTAATTTAGCTGTTTCTACTACTGTAATCTTATTAGTATTTATTATATTGTTTGAAGCATCTACATCAAGATTTTCTGTTATTATCTCACCGCTATTAGTAAAAAGAGTTCCTCTTGATGCTATCTTATCCGATACTTTTAAAACCCCTGTGTTAGCTAAATCTTTTGATGACAGTATGCCACCTATATTCATAGTATTGTAATTCTCAAGAGTTCCTGTTATCAAAAAATCTTTATTTGTATTCACTGTCCCCTGATTACTCACATTTCCCGCTGCACTTATTCCAGTTCCTGTATTTATTTTTCCTGTAGCTTTATTATCTATTTTCTTTGATGACAGCTTTTCATTAGTCACTATTTCTCCGGCATTTTCGAGATTTCCTGTAGATATACTGCCTTCTGCCACAAGTTTCCCGTTATTTACAGTTTCTTTAGCCGATAATCCTCCTGTAGTCTGTATACTTCCTGAATTCTGTAAATCCCTATCTATCTTTATGGTATCTTTTCCGTATAAAGTTCCTTCATTAACTGTATTTCCTTTTATATTAAGGGTTTTGTCAGCAAGGATTTTTCCTTTATTTGAAACAGTGTCTGAAACAGTTATATTGCCTTCACTTTGTAAATCTGAACTATTATTTAACTTTTTCCCAACCTGTATTTCTTCTTTTCCATAAACCAAATTTTCAGATTCCAGATTTCCCGATACCTCTAGTTTTCCTTCTGAAATCAGCTGTCCTTTATTCTTAGTGTCTCCTCCCACAGTAACATTCCCTTTTGAATAAAGGTTACTTTCATTATTTAAGTTCCCGCTTATTTTTATTTCTGATGCCTGAGTTCCTGTTCCTTTTAAGGTTACATTATCTGCTTCCACAGTTAATTTTCCTTCAGTGTATGTTGAACCTTCCTGGGTTAATTCTTTTGCTTTAATATCCACACTTTCAGTCCCCTGTACTTTTGATAACACCAAACTCCCATCAACATTGATTTTAAGTACTTTTCGACTTATCATATCTCCTTTTACAGCAATATCTGTTCCTACTGCTTTCAGGTAAATATTACGACCGTAAACACTTCCTACTACTGATGATGATATTAACACTTCCCCAGGATTATCTCCCTGTTTTATTGTCTCTTTTGTTCCTGTATTGTAATCATATTGACCACCTATTAAAGCTAAGTCATTCCCGTTTAACTGCCCATTTATCTGGATACTTTTAGCAAGTAAGCTTAAATTTTCTGCTGCATTTCCGTTAAAGCTGTTACTACCTATCTCTATTCTGCCATCTCTAACCATTATTGTCATAAGATCATCTGTTACACGACCAGTTGTGAAGGATACATTGCCAAACCTACCCGCCAAGCCTCCGTTTAAATACACTCCATTTGGATTACTAAAAATTAAATCCATTCTCCCTGTTGAGGCTGCTTCTATGAATCCATTGATTACTGACGGATCATTATGTACCCTTATTAATACCGCTCTTGCTGGATTTCCTGTATAGTTTTCATTTGGAGCTATTATTCCTCCAAGTTCACTTCTATATGCCTGTCCCTCTTTGGGTGATATATTATTTAATATCAGATTTTTCTCATCCACACTCAACCTGTCAAAGTCATTCACTGATATTGATGAACTGTTTGGATTTGCCAACTCTATCATTGGCGTCCCATTTGGTGCTGTTATTACCCTTACTGTTGATCCATTTCTTGCTTTTATCAGTGTGCTGTCAGAAAAACTTATCATATTCATAAACATTCCTAACAACAAACCTATAGCCGTACTTTTCCTGCTAAAATTATTCCTCTTACCTTTCTTCATAAACTTCCTCACCTTTTCCTTTTATTTTTGGAACAAAAGTGATATTTTAAAAATACTAATATATTTATGGTTTTAATCACATATTGCAATTTAAAAACATTACCTTTGTTTTTCCTTTGACAAATTATATACCAACATTAGTTTATTGTCAATAGAATTTAAAATTATCCATTTTTTTAATTTAATAATATAATTTAAATGTATATTTTATAAGAGAAAACTTATATTATTAATTCTAAAACTAAATTACAAAAAAAGAATCCAAATTAATTGGATTCTTCGTCTTTCAATTTCTCTCACATATTTTCTATCTTCTTTGGCATCTTAATTCCCATTATAGATAGATTATTTCCCGGTATTGATTCCCATTCGTCCCTATCATAATAGCAACATTATAGTACAAAAACTTAACCCTGCTTCATTTAAATAGGTTACCTTGTTCAATAATACAGATAGCATTAATTCTGCTTATTGTTTTGTAGAATTAAAAAAATATTTATTTAGGAAATATCTGTTTCCAGTCATTTTTCATACTTACTACATTCCAGTTATATTTTTTCGCCCATTCAAGTGATATATTATCAGATTCACTGTATAAAAACTCTCTTTTTTCATCATCATGATCTATAAGAAGCTGAAATGACGGATATTTAGAAGCCTGACTATATCTCAGCATGTAGATATCCCCGCCTGAACGTACATTTCCCACAGCGAAAACCGCCGGTCTTCCTAATCTTTGATAAATATTTACCGCTTTTGCCCTTCCGTTATTGTCTGTATATAATTTTGACCTTCTTATCATAACATTTGTATTTTCATTATATTCAAAAACAAGTTCACTTCCTATTACCTGTTCTTTGGAAATTCCGTAATATTTTTCGGAAATTACCCTCATAAAATCAGATTCCCCGCCTGAACATATGTATACCTTAAAGCCCTTTTTTCTCAAGTAATTCATTAATTCCAGCTGAGGCTGGTAGACTGTTTTTTCCAAAGGCACATTCAGCCCGGGATATTTTGTCTCACGAAAAAAAGCTTCTGCTGTTTTTTGGAATTCTTCATTAGTCATTCCTTCATGTACAATTCCTACAATCTCATCAAATACCCTTCTGTCTTTTATTACAAACTTACCATTGCTGTAAAAGTCATTCATCCTGTTAAACGGGGATTTATTCTTTAATGAAGGATCTTTTTCTATCATTTTTTTCGCGTAATATATAATAAATAATTCTTCTATCACAGGCTGTTCCGCCCAAAGCGTACCGTCATTATCAAATACGGCAAATCTTTCGCTTTCGGGTATAAATCCGGGATTCTTCGGATCAGTCACCATATCTGTATAACTGACTATTTTTTCCCTTATCCCGCTGTCCCAGCTCGGAAGCTGGTCTTCTGCCAACACTGATTTTTTAGTGTCTGAAACAGATAAAAAAAATATCTGTAAAAACAATATAATAATTAAAGTTTTTTTCATGCTTCTCCTCGTGTTTTCCCCTGCTTTAGTATATACTCTTCTTTTCTTACCCGAAAGGCAGTCCAGTCACTGTCTATAGATACCATACGAACCCCTTTGTATCCGAGATCCAACAGCGGCTCCCATCCTTCATCGCAGGAAATATTAGATTTATTACCGTATTTTTCTGAGTTCTCCTTAGGATATGCAAACCATATCAGATCATCACAAAAACTCAGCAGATAACTCCTGTTATGTAATGTAAAGTGTTCCAATTCAGCCTTTGTTTTTATAAAAATAAGTACAAACTCAGTTTTTATTGCAGTATTACTCTTATAAACGTGTATTTCTTTATTAAGATTTCTCTCCACCGATTCAAACTCCGGTGGCATATTAAAAATAACCATATTATTATTTGTTTTTGAATCTAACTTTTTTAATAAAGTTTCCATAAAGACCTCCTGTATATTGAAAACAACAGAATTTTATTTCTTCTTTTTAGGTTTTGCCTACTTTGCTTTGTCTGCTGCGTTATTTTTACTGATTACTCCCGAAACATATTCTATTTCTTCTGCTGTCATTCCTTTTCTAGGCATAAAAAATGTAATTCTTCCGATTAAATTAAAATAAAAACCGCTTTTTCTTTCATATATTTTATTAAATTCACTGTATTTTCTCATTGACTGCTTTGATTTATCTCCAAAAAAATAGAAATTTTTCAAATAGTTATCTGTCACTTGTGCTTTTATAACTCCGCTTTCTTTTTGTGCTTTTTTATATGAAAAAAAATATACTACCAGATAGACGAATATATTTATCCCCAAAGAGTAAATAACCGCAGGTATTGTATATTCTTTCAGTACACTTACCATTCCGGCACCTTCGCTTTTACGGTTCATCTCAAAGATTATATAAGCCCATATAACTCCCAGAGAAATTAGCAGTTTCATCTTTTCCATCTCAATTCTGCTGATAACATAGTCTTTAAATGACAGTTTCTTTATTTCTATATTCATACTCCCTCTTTCCATTCCTTATATATATTATTTTAAAATATCTCTATCTTCTAATTTTATTATATTTCCTCTAAAATATCAAATTTTTATTTTAGAATTCTTATACAAAAAAACACTCTGAATTGATTATATCAGACTGTTTCTCATTATATTACATTTTATTTATATATTTATCTCTTTGAATTTTGCAGTATTTTTTATATTTATCCGGATTTATTATTTTTTAATCATTTACTCACCAAATATACCAACACAGTAAAATAAATCCTGCTTATACATAAATCATCTTCACTGTCATTCCGCCGTCGACATTCAGATTTGTTCCTGTAATGAATCCTGCTTCCTGTCTTGTTAAGTAAAAACATGCCGCGGCAATGTCCTCAGGCTTCCCTACTCTTCCAGCGGGATGCTGTTTGTGGTCAGCTTCTGACAAAATATCTCCTTTTTGTCCGCCTTTTTTCCATCCTGATACATCTATCCATCCGGGACTAATACTATTTACCCTTATATTCTTTTCACTGAGAGAAACTGCCATAGAATGAGTCAAAGCTGTAATCCCTCCTTTTGATGCTGAATATGCTTCTGTTTCAGGCTCTGACATAAAAGCCCTTGTAGAAGATATGTTAACTATACTGCTTCCGGCTTTCATAAATGGTATACAATACTTGGAACACATGAATGTTCCTCTGAGATTTACACTTATTACCCTGTCAAATTCTTCCATACCTTCTCCAAAAATCCCGGCTTTCTTTGCATTGGCAATACCTGCATTATTAATTAATATATCTATTCTGCCATATTTTTTCACAGCTTCTTCAGCCAGATTTTTGCAATCTTCCTCTTTGGCAACATCTGTTTTAACGAATACTGCATTCCCGTTATTTTTTATTATGCAGTCCCGTGTTTCTTTACCTGCTTCACTGTCAATATCAGCAACAATCACAAATGCGCCGTCTTCCCCGTATTTTTCCGCTACTGCTCTTCCTATTCCTTCGCCTGCTCCGGTTACTATTACTACTTTTTTCCCAAAATTCATAAAGCACCTCTCAATAATAAAAAATATACAGAAAATCATTTAAATTTTCTTATTTATTCTATCACAAAAAAAATTCGTTTTCAATAATTACAGGCTTAATCACTCAGTTACTAGAACTCCTCTGCCAAGATTATTAAAACTCAGTTCACCCAGAAGTTCCAGATCTGAATTATCATCCATTGAAGCCTGAACATATTTTTTCCAAGTTTTTTTGTATTCCGACATTATTTTTTTCTGCTCTCCAGCATTTACTGCTGTTGCATAAGATTTATCCAAAGCCACCATTTCTTCTGCATATTTTTTTACATCAGGATTTTTGAAAGGAGGCACTTTATACTCTTGTACAGATGGTTTTTCCGGCTCTTTTTTCACTTCATCCTTATCTGCCGGTGTTCCCTGAACTCCCATACTTTCTGCAAAGTCCAAAAATTCCTTTTGTGTAAAAATCTTTGTAAAAATATTTCCCTTGCTGTTTCTGTCACTAGTATATATTGTATCTGGAAACGGAGTATGAATATCATATTTCCAGTTCTTAAGATTTTTATCTATTATCAGATCATTGGCTGTTCCAAACGGCCCTTCGTATTTTAATCCGTCTACAATTATGTCTTTTCCCATAGGTCTGAACGAATTCCCCGCTCCTTCTACTGCATAGGCCATGCTTACATAAATATAATCACTTCTTGTAGGATTAATTATTCCACCTTTTGAATCTGCATACACAATAAAAGAATACTCCTTGCCTTGCGAATCTGTTAATGTATGTTTCCCCGGTTTCAAATTCATTTTTTCATATTCACCGGCTCCCAGACTGTATTCCTTCCCGTCGATCTTCACATTAACTGCTGTATCTGTAGGATTATCCAAAATAAATACACTTTTTTTAAATGAACAGCTAAAAACCATAAACATTACAAATATTCCCATAAAAAACTTTTTCATAAATCTTATTCTCCTTCTCAGTATTATTTTTAACAGAAAAACAAAAAGGAATATCGCAATACTCCTTTTTTATTTATCTAAATTTTTGATTTTGCTGGTGTAAATAAATTATAATAATCTGCATACAATTCTTTTTCTATATTTATCATTTTTGCTTTTATTTCCAAAATTACTGCTTTTTTCTCTTCACTTGTCTTAACTGTTGCCGGCACAGACAATGGTGCCGTACCTGGTGCCACATCTTCTCTTCCGTCAGAATAATAAGTCACTTCTTTTATTGTTCCGTTTGGATTATAAGTAGTTACATTTCCTTCTTTTACACCGTTCACATACTCTATAGTAAGTGTAAGCTTCCCGTCTTCAGTATAATCTTTTGTTACCCCTGTTCCATTTACTAGTGTTGTCTCGTATAGTGCTTTTCCTTTGCCATCGTAAAAAACATACTTTCCTGTTATTCTTCCTCTATCATAATTTGATTCTGATTTTATTTTTCCATCTTGAAAATAAAAAATTACTTTTCCGTTTTTCTTACCGTCCTTTATATCCATTATAAACCATGGCTTACCTGTAGCACTTCTTGTAACTTCTATTTTCCCTGTGTATACACTTCCGTCTTTCTTCGTAAATGTATCAAAATTAGGGTTAAATATCTCCATGAATTCTTTATCTGTTCCCTTAAAGTTTTCAGAATATCCTACTAAACTCATAAAAAATATTCCTATAAACAGCATTACCTTTTTCATTTTTCCTCCTAATGTTTATTGCTCCATGAAAAATTAAAATTTTAAATTTTATCTCTTCATAACTATTGTTTATTCTATAATATTTTTTACATTTTGTAAACATATTTCTTACATTATTGTATTAAACCCTTATATATCAATATAACAATTTCCACTTATATTTTTTTAATTTATATGTTATGATTCATATAAATGAAGTTCCATTTTTCAGTTTACAGGGAGGTTTTTTATGAAAGAATTTTCTTTAACTTATTTATTCAGTCTATTATCTGTTTTTATCTCTTCAGCAACAACAATTTTTCTTAGCATTATTGCTTACAGACAAAATAAAAAACTTAATCTTCAAAAAGAAGAGCATGAAAAAAGTCTTTCCGCTCAAAAAAATGAATTTGACAAAGAGATTTCGAGATTAAACGGCAGTATCGAAAGAATGAATTTTGTGTATAAAACACAATTTGACACAGAGTTTGAGTTATATAAAAAAATATGGCTGGAAATTTCCAATATCACAAAATCTTTTCATAATATTCAGGATTACCTTACAGAATTAGATTCCGGCAGTATTGATCTGCCGAATACAACCACTGCTTTAAAGGATGAATATAATGTTCTAAAATCCTACAGTTCCTCATTTTCAGAAATAATAGACAAAAATCGTCCATTTTACTTTCAGGAACTATACTCACTTCTGATTATTTTTTCAAATCAGTCAAAAATACTTGCTGAATACCTTTCAATTGATAATTTTCAGAAAATTGATCTTGATTCTTATCTCTTTGAAATGCTGAAACTCCATAATTTTTCCGTTTCAATAGAGGAAATTATAAGAAACAGAATTGAAAACCTGAAAATCGTATAAAAACTAAAAGAGGCAGATTACATAATTTTATATTCTCTGCGCAAAGAACATAACATTATTGTAAACTGCCTTATATACCAATATCTATAATCTCAGAAATTCATCCAGAGCTTTTATATCTTCATTTTCCATCGCCTGTTTGAATTCCCTCAGTTTATCATTTTCCCCGCTGCCATATACATTTTTCAGACTAAACAGACCCATTGCTACCAGCACAACTAACATTACCTTTTTCATAATGATTCCTCCTTTGTTAGTTTATCCTGATTTTATGTAGTGCTATAGTAAAGTAGGAACACCAAAATCTAAACAATGATATAATAAAAAAAGAAAGAGGTGTTTTGA
>NZ_JAMZGM010000158.1 GCF_024158605.1 Sebaldella sp. S0638
AATTATTACATAAAGTAACAAAGATTTTAAGTAGTTAATTTAGCTTTTTTAACTACAAACATATTATACAAGGAGGTTTAGTATGATTCATTTGAATTTGGAGCAATTAAAAAATATCGGGCAGGAAAGTTTAAAGAAACAAAGAATGTATTACATTATTCTTGGAATACTGTTTGCAGTGGCCGGGGTGCTTTGCTTTGCAAAACCTATGGTTTCCAGCTGGGCAATAAGTGTATTAATGGGAGTTTTATTTATAGCAGGAGGTATTATCCTTATTCTGACAACTTTATTTTTCAAAAGTCTGCAGAATATATGGTCGCTTATACTGGAAATATTACTGGGGATAGCTTATATTTTTCTGGGATATGAGTTTTTGAAGAATCCTATGGTAGCTGTATTATCTCTTGCGTTTTTTATAGGATTCATGTTTCTAATAGCTGGAATAATGAGGATAATAATAGCATATTCCAATAAAGGATATCCCGGAATGAGTCTGTTTATATTTACAGGGATAGTGGAAATACTGCTTGCTGTTTTCCTTATTATATCATGGCCGGAAAACTCAATAGCATTAATAGCAGCCTTTTTAGGAGTTCAGTTTATATGTAACTCTATAGATTACTTTACTGTAAGCAGTTACATAAAAAAATTAATTGATTAATAAAAATAAGAAATAAAATATATATCCTTTCCCGGAAAAGAAGAATTTTGTATTCTTCCAGCAAGGAGGGGATATTTTTTTTTCTGCATTTGTGATATAATTTAGTCTGAATAATTAAAAAATTTAGGAGGATTATTTATGATCGGTATAATCGGTGCAATGTCTGAAGAAGTTAATATAATAAAAGAAGAAATGCAGTTTAGCTATGAAGAGATAATAGGTAAATTTACATTCTATATAGGAAGTCTTAGAAATAGAAAAATAGTACTGGCAGAGTCAGGAATCGGAAAAGTAAATGCTGCTATGCTGGCAACTATAATGATAATAAAATTCAATGTAAAAGCCGTGTGTTTTTCAGGAGTGGCAGGAGCATTGGACAGCAGGCTGAAAGTAGGAGATGTTGTAATAGGTGAAAAAATGCTTCAGCATGATATGGATGTAAGAGAATTCGGATTGAAAAAAGGAGAGATCCCGAGAATGGATACTTCTGTATTTTTATCAAATGACAGATTAATGGAAATAGTAAACGAATATAAACTGCCTAATAATAAAATATATAACGGCACTATAATTTCAGGTGATCAGTTTGTCAGCTCAAAACAGGCGAAACAAGAACTCGCAGAGGAATTTAACGCAATGTGTGTAGATATGGAAAGTGCAGCAGTGGCACAGGTTTGTCACAGACTGGACAAAAAATGTATAGTTATAAGATCAATTTCAGATTCTGTAACAGATGATTCTACTATGGAATATTCGCAGTTTACAGAATTGGCGGCAAATAATTCCAAAGAACTGGTATGTCATCTCGCGGGAGTATTATCGCAAGAACAAATATAAAAAGATTGGGAGAAAATAATGAGAAGAAACAACGGATTCTTAAGTTTTTTTATCTTTTTGATTTTTCTGACGTATGTATTTTATCTCACATATGGTTTTTTTAAGCAGCGTAAAGAAGTAACAAATGATATTGTTTCAAAATTAAAAATCAGGGGAAATGATTTTTATCAGGGTACGGGAACACCCGCTGCCGCAGTAGAAAATCCCCCACAGGAAGTTCAGAATACAGAACAGGTAAATGCAGAAGGGCAGAAAGAAGAACCTAAACCTGAAGGAGATACATCTGACAGCAGACCAAATGAAGAAAATACATCTGCCGAAGAACCCAAACCTGCACAAGAAACTCCGGAAACTAAGATAAAATCCTATGTCAGAGTAGCAACATATAATAAAAAAACTGATGCAGACGAGGCTTTAAAAAAGCTGGACGGGGACTTTAGAATAAGAAGCAGTAAAACAAGCAGCGGAAAAGAAGTCTACATCATTGTTTCCAAAACAGTCACTTCAAATGAGGAACTGGAAAAATTAAAAGCTAAGGTAAAAAATTATAGTTATCAGATAATAAACCAGAAATAGGATTGCGGTATTTAGTTCCTGAAAAAGCTGGATGCAGGAAAAAAAGAAATTTGTCACTGGGAATTATCAGATATTTTAGAATAATCAGAGAAAATATTAGGAGAATAAAATGGTAGAAATTTCTGCACTGGAGATAAGAAAATACCTTGCTTTGGAAGAAGTCTACAAGAACTGTGAGCTGAAAGACATGAAAATTACTGCTCCAAAAATTCAGAAAATGCTTGGCAGCTTAGTATCCGATACAATATCTGCGAATAATAACTGCATTAATATTATGGGGAATGAAGAGCTTGAATATCTTCAAAAAGAAAGTGCAGAAGAAAGAAAAAGAAAACTGAAAAATTACTTTGGTGATTTTCCTGTATTTATGATATTATCAGATGGAATAGATATCAGGGAAATCACAGAGCTGATGAAAGAAGAAAGTGCAGACTGTGTTATATTAAGAACAAAGGCAGGATTTCAGGAAGTAAACAGAAGCCTGAAAAAAGTCATCAGAAAAAAAATGAAGCAGGAGACTGTTATAGAAAATACACTGTTTTTGGAAATATACGGATTGGGTGTTTTGATTCAGGGTGATAAAAGCCTTAGAAATTCACTGGCACTGGAACTAATGAAGAAAAAACACAGCTTTATTTCAAATAACGGTATAAGAGTAATAAAATATCAGGGAAATGAAATATTCGGGAAAAATATAATAAATGACTACAGCAAATATATGTTGAAAATGACCAGCGGAGTGGAATTCGATGTTTTAAAAAATTTTGGGACAGCAGTGGGAAGAAGAAGCAAGAGAATAGATATGATACTGATTCTCGAAAGCTGGTCGCCTAAAAAGAAATTTGAGCGTCTCGGACTGGATGAGGAATTTGAAAAAATACTGGATATAAATATATCAAAAACTATTATTCCCATAAGAACCGGAAGAAGTCTTTCCGTGATAGTGGAAGCCGTGGCATTGAACCAAAGGCTGAAATCAATGGGAGAAAATTCATCAATGAATTTCTTTGATGAAACTAAAAAGCTGATTGGGAGAAATAAAATGAGGGCTGAAAAAAGTTCAGATAAGAATCTTTTTCTTGTAGAAAATTTTGAAAATAAAGCCGGATTAAGAAAAATAGCTGGTGAAGAAAGTGAACTTTTTATTGATAGTCCGGAGCTGTATTATCCTGTATTTGAAGTATCAGGTCTGCAAAACGGTATGAACAGGCTTCATGTTTTTGATGAGGATATATCTTTGCGCCTTGAGAGATTTACAAATACTGAAAGACATCAGATACTAGAAGAATACTTTGAGAAAAAAATGAGCGGTATTTTAATTAAAAATGATAGTTCTGTAAAAGAAGAAATTATAAAATACTGTAAAAGAAAAAACATAAATCTTTATGAGAATAGAGATGAGTTCAATATAACTCTGGATCTTACAGAGGATTTGTTTGAGTTTGAAGTTTCACCGCGTACTACAATTCACGGAGTGCTTATGGAGATATACGGGCTGGGGGTTCTGATTACTGGTAAAAGCGGCGTGGGGAAAAGTGAAACAGGACTCGAACTGGTTACAAGAGGACATAGACTTATAGCTGACGACAGAGTGGGAGTGGTGCTTACACCGGATAAAATACTAAAGGGCTATTGCGGAGAAATACCCTATTTCATGGAATTAAGAGGTGTGGGTATTATTAATGTAAAATCTTTGTATGGTATAGGAGCAGTAAAAGAGAGCAAGTCTATAAATATGGTAGTGGAAATAGTAGAGGATGAAGCCAGCGAATTCATCGGGAATCAGACTCTTACAGAAAGTTTTTTGGAAAAAGAAATAGTAAAAAAAATCATACATATAAATACAGGAAGAAACACAGCCACGCTTGTGGAAGCGGTAGCTTTGGATTATAAGGGGAAAAGGCTGGAAATAGGAGGGAAGTTTTGAAAGAGGGAATTTTAAAAAAAACATATACAATACTTTTTTTAGTTTTGGGGAATTTTTTGACGGCATATGCAACAATACATTTTTTACTGCCTGCAAAGATATCGCCGGGAGGGGTTTCAGGAATAGCGACAATTGTGTTTCATTTATTCAATATAAGTCCTGTGGTAACCACAGCAGTAATTAATATTCCGCTTATTTTGATATCAATGAAAATGTTCGGGAAAAGGTACGGATATAAAACAATACTGAGTATAGGGCTTTTGATATTTTTTACATATATACTTATGAAAATATTAGGAACCGAAGGTATTTTACATGAAAGCGGAAAATCTGGAGATTTGATGCTTCCAGTAATTTATGGAGGAATCATTTCAGGAATCGGAGTAGGGCTGGTTATTAAAGTCGGAGGAAGTACCGGAGGAACTGTAATTGTAGCAAGTATAATAAATAAACTGTTTAGAATACCAATAGGGAGTTCGCTCGCTCTGGCTGATTTAGCAGTAGTTCTTGCTGCTGCATTTTCAATGGGTGTGGAAATAGCGCTGTATTCCATAATCTGCCTGTTTATTACCGGACGTGTGGTAAATGTAATTACAGAAGGGGAGAGTTACGCTAAGATGGTGTATATTATCTCTGATAAGTATCTTGAGATAAAGAAAGTTATAATAACAGATATGGAGCTTGGGGGAACAGTGGTGAAAGCCAGCGGAATGTTTACAGACGACGAGAAAAAAATGATTATTACAGTGGTTCATAACAGAAAGCTTTCTGAACTAAAATCGTATATAAAAGAAATAGATAAAGAAGCTTTTGTGATAATTGCCGAAGCTGACCAGGTGTTGGGAGAAGGATTTATCGAGTAACGTTTATTAAAGAAGGAGAGAGAAAATATGGAGCTTAAAAGAATAGCCGATGAAATAAAAGAAGCACAAAACATCGTACTTACAATACATATAAATTCTGACGGAGACTGCATTGGCGCTGCTTTGGCATTAATGCTTATACTGGACAGATATAACAAGAAGAATTTCAGTGATGAAATATATAAAATGAAGAATGTACGTCTGGTTTTGGATGATAAGCTTCCTAAATTTATGGGACATTTTAAGGAAAGGGCACTTGTAGAGTATTATCCGAATTTTAAGATGAAAGATATTGATCTGCTTATAGCTATTGATTCTGCGAATATAGAGAGAATAGGAAATGTGGCTGAACTCAGAAAAGATGCTAAAAAGATGATAAATATAGATCATCATATCAGCAATACAAATTATGCAGATATAAACTATGTAGAGGATGTGTCTTCTACTTCGGAAATAATTTACAAATTTCTTGATCTTTTTGATGTGGAACTGGACAAAGAAATAGCTTCACTTCTTTATCTTGGAATAATAAATGATACGGGAAATTTCACACACAGTAATGTAACAGCAGAAACTTTTCTTATATCTTCTGAACTGATTAAAGCCGGTGTAGATAATAATGAAATAACAGATATTCTTTTTGGTGTAACTTTGGGAAAAGCAAGACTTTTGGGAGAAGTGTACAAGAATTTGAAAATAGATGAAGAATTAAAGTTTGCTTACTATTATTTATCTGACAAAAAGGCAGAGGAACTGAAAATAGGCAGGGACGAATCTGACGGAATGTCGGAGACTCTCTTGGATTTAGTGGGGATAGAGGCTTCTTTATTTTTGAAGGATGAAAAGGAAGGACGAGTAAAGGGCAGTCTGAGAAGCAAGAACAGTTATGACGTGAATGAGATAGCAATGAGTTTCGGGGGAGGCGGTCATATAAAGGCTGCAGGTTTTAATACTGATGAAAACCCAGAGAAAGTAATAGGTACAATAGAAGAGTTATTGAAAAAACAATTGACAAAGCAATAAAAATAAGATATACTAGAATAGTTGCGGGAGTAGCTCAGTTGGTAGAGCGTCAGCCTTCCAAGCTGAATGTCGCGAGTTCGACCCTCGTCTCCCGCTCCAATATTTTCTAGCGAACACTAAACTCAATACTAGGAAAGACGTATATTAAATAATATTCTTTCATAGTTTTTTACGTGTATTTTGATACCTAAAAGATTGAACATTTTTCTTATGTCTGGGTGATCTTCTGGCGTTTTATTTAAAAGTATGTATCTGAGTTTATTAAGTGCATCGCTATCAACTGAATTATTTTGTTTATTATTAAGTTGGATTCTAAGTAATTCAATTTTTTTGTTTTATCGGGAGTGTAAAAAAAGTTGTGTAAACCTCTAGAAATTTAGTAAACTAAATTATCTGGAGGTGTTTTTTTATGAAAAAGATAAAAAAAGAGAATAAGCTGATAAAAGAATTAATAGATCAGTATGGAGTAAAGACAACAGATGATATAAAGGATATGCTGAAAGATTTACTTGGAGAAACAATACAAACAATGCTTGAAGGAGAAATTGAGGAAGAACTGGGGTATTCAAAATATAATTATGATGAAAAGAATACTCAAAACTCAAGAAACGGCTATTCTCCCAATGAATATGGAGAAGTGGAATTAAATATACCACGTGATAGAAACAATGAATTTAAACCACAAATAATACTAAAATATCAAAGAGAAATAACAGGAATAGAAGGTCAGATAATAGCTCTTTATGCCAAAGGAATGAGTAACAGAGATATAGAAGATCATTTAAAAATATATATGGAATAGAAGTATCTACAACAATGATAAGTAAAATAACAGATAAGATATTACCTGAAATAAAAGAATGGCAGACAAGACAGCTTGAAGAAGTATATCCAATAAGTATTTATGGATGCAATTCATTACAGTGTGAGACAGGATGGTGTGGTAATAAAAAAAGCAGTGTATATACTAATAGGAATAAATTTGAAAGGAGGTACTGGGTTTCTGGATAGGAGAAAATGAAAGCAGTAAATTCTGGCTAAATATACTAAATGAGATAGGAAACAGAGGAGTAGAGGATATCCTGATAATATCAGTAGATAATTTGAAAGGATTTAGCGAAGCAATAAAAGGTAAATATACAAATTCTGAAATACAGAAATGTGTAGTCCATCAAATAAGAAACAGCATAAAATAGTAGCTTCAAAAGATATGAAGGAATTTACAAAAGATCTAAAAACAATATATAAAGCAATAACATTGGAGCAGGCAGCGGATAATTTATTGCATTTGGAAGAAAAATGAGGTAAAAAGTATAGAGCAGCAATAAAATCGTGGCAGGATAACCGGGAAGAATTAACAACCTATTTTAAGTATCCAGAAGAGATAAGAAGATTAATTTATACAACAAACAGTATAGAAAATTGCAATAGGCAACTGAGAAAATATACCAAAACAAAATCGTCTTATCCAACAGATGATTCATTGTCAAAATCAATTTATTTATCGATAAAGGAAATAACTAAAAAGTGGACAGGCAAGGTTCAGAACTGGGGACAGATAGTATCACAGCTATCGATCTATTTTGAAGGAAGAATGTAAAACAGGAACAAAAGTCCCTGTACATACTAATTTTATTGAATTATCTAGAGTTTACAAAGAATTATGGACACTCTCGGAGCCTGTGATAAAAAGTCTGTAAATAAAAAAATCTTTTTATGATAAACTAAAAACAGGAGGACTTTATTATGA
>NZ_JAMZGM010000159.1 GCF_024158605.1 Sebaldella sp. S0638
GATAAATCAATATATGAAAAACAAATCTTTTATTATATCAGATTTAATTTACAGACTTTCTTGCACACTCCCTTTTATGTTAGTAATTTTACTGAAGTCATTGGTTGTGGGCTTCCTTGGAGGTTTCGGACTGACTGCCGGAGCTGCAAGAATGTTTCATACACCCACACATCAGTCAATGGGAGCATTTAGAACACTTGGGGAATTAAATGCCTGTCAGGGCGATCCCATTTCGCATTTTTCATTTGGATTAGGTTTTTTATTTAACTCGGCAGCATCATCTATAGGAGCAGGGGCTCTTACACAGGATGTATTTCACAGAATAGTTCCTAACTTCGCAGCGGCAAGTCTTTTATTTAAAAATAAAAAAGTAGAAGAAACTCTGTATGATCCCTATAAAATGGGTGTAGCAGGAGGAATTATAGGTGCGATAGTAGTAGTAATGCTGAACACAATGGCAGCATTTGTGCCAATAGAGCTTGCTAAGGTAGCAAAGGAAATTCTTACACCAGCGTCAAATCTTATGATTAATCCTGTCATGCCTATTATTTTCTGGCTTGCAGCAATGGATGCAGGAAAGCTTACAGGTATGTGGTCTACTGTTTTAGGCGGATTAGGACACATGGTAATGGGAAATTCGCTTCCCGGACTTGTTCTTGGTATCTTGATTGGTCAGTCGATCGAGGAAAAAGGAGTTACTAAGTCGGTAAAAATAATGATATCAGTAGTAGTGGTACTATTCTTAGTAATAGCCTATGCAAGAGGGTTCTTTGCAAAGCTTGGTTTCTAAAAGTTTAGATTAAGGAGGATAAGATGAAATCAACAAAGGAAAAATTTTGGTTAAGTGATAAAACTTTCCCCATATTGGTAGCATTAGCCTGTGCGGCTATGGTAGGGGGAACTCATATGTATATTAAGTACGGAACAGGTGCTTTAAACGAGATATTCGTTATACAGCTGCTGGATCAGGGACTACAGACCGGAGACTATGCAGCTGCGGCAGGATTTGCGTTTGGATTCCTGCTTGCCAGAATATTGGAAGGGCCTCTGGTAGGTCTGTTAGATGTAGGGGGATCATTGATGACGGGAGTAGGAATAGGAATTCCTGCGGTTTTACTATCAGCTGGTTACGGAAAAACTCTGAATAGTTTTGCATTAAGTCTCATAATCGGGGGAGCAATAGGAATAGTCATAGGATATATAATTATAGGTATCAGAAAACTTATGCCGGAAAATGTCTCGGCAGCAGGAACAGGAATAATGATGGGTGCGGGAAATGCAACAGGAAGATTCCTCGGGCCGCTTATTATACTTTCTGCTGTTCAATACAATGTACCGGCAGGATTAGGTTCAATAATAGGTGCAGCACTGTTTTATAAAATAGACAAGCCGATAGCAGGCGGGGCGATATTAGGATCTATGGCTTTCGCGGGACTCGGGCTTTTAATATAGGAAACAACATCAGGAGGTAAAAATGTTAGATACAAAAATAAAATTTTATAAAGGACGGGTTGCATTAAATGTTCTGGCAAAAGATCTGGAAAATGCAATTGCTGTGTATGAAGCAGCAGAAGGGCATGCAGTAGTGGGTCTTTTATCAAAGAACTATAATACTATAGAAGAAGGGGTAAAAGAAACCAAAAAATATCTGGAAAAACTGGGGGTAGTATCAGTAGGTCTTGGTTCAGGAGACCCAAGCCAGTTTGAAAAAGCTGCATTAATAGCTTCACAGACAGATCCGGGGCATGTGAATCAGGTATTTACAGGAGCCGGATATGCGGCGGGAGCTTTGAAAGCGAACGGGTATAACAGAACATATATAAATGTATTAATGAGTCCCACAGGGCAGCCGGGAAAGGTAAAAATAAACACAGGGGAGCTGAGCAGTAAAGAAACTGATGCAATAGTTGATATAGACACAGCCGTTGCTATGCTTAGAGATATGAAAGCTCATTCCGTGAAGTTTTTTCCTATGGAAGGGCTGAAAGGTGCGGAGGAATTAAAAGAAGTGGTAAAGGCCAGTGAAAAAGCGGGGTTAGAATTAATAGAACCAACAGGCGGTATAGATCTCGAAAATTTTGAGGAGATAATGAAAATTTGTCTTGATAGTAATATTCCAAGAGTAATGCCGCATATATACGGTTCAATAATAGATAAAGAAACAGGTTTGACAAGAATAGAAGATATGAAAAAATTATATGAAATTGTAAAGAAACTGGTTTAGGATAAGTGGTAGTTTCAGACACAGCTTATTTTGAAAATAGTTTTTTGAGAGAATAATCTTTAAATCAGCGGTTTATAAAAAAGAAGGCTGTCCGGTATTTTGGACAGCCTTTTTCTCTTATATCTGAATTAGATTATACTCCTGAAGATGGTGGGCTAATGCTCCGAGAATATTAGCATTTTTCCTGAATGTAGCCGCTTTTATAACAGGTTTTATTTTATAAAACTGCTCCAGATTATCAATAATCTCATTAACTTTTTTAGTCAGACCCTGAATAAAATAATCATTATCACTTATAGAACCGCCGATAAAAATCATTTCCGGATCATAAATATACTGAACATTTATAATACCGGCACCTAGTGCAGAGTAAAACTCATCAATGGCTTTCAGACAATTTTCATCGCCATTTTCTGCTTCTTCAAAAATCATTTTCCCGTCAAGGTTTTTATCAGGATAAATTTTTTTCACTTTTCTTACAAGAGCCTGAGTAGAGCCTAGTTCACTAAGATTCCTGAATCTGTTTTTTTCAGAAAATGAAATATCAAGAAACATAAAGCCGAATTCTCCGCCATGGAGATGTTTGCCGTGATGAATCCTGCCGTCTTTTATTACAGCACCTCCCACTCCGCTTCCGCAGACAAAAAAAGCCATATCCTTCACAGAGTTATATTTCCCAAAGTATATTTCAGAAAGAGCTGCACAGTTTGCGTCATTTTCTATACTAACAGGGAGGGAAAATTCTGTATTCAGGTTTTTTTTCCAGTTTGGGCCGTGAATATAAGGGATTGCACTGACGCCGCCGATAATTCCGGTTCTAAAATCCACTGAACCCGGTACGCTGAGAGCTATTCCCGAAGCTGAATATTTATTATTTGCAGTTTTTATATATTCAAAAATAGATTTAGTAAATTCATACAGGGTTTTTGGGATACTTATAGAAGTTTGTTCGAAAATATTACCCTTTTCATCTGTAACTGCTGTTTTAACAGATGTTCCGCCGATATCAAGACAGATATAGTACATGGGGTCCTCCTGAAATTTTGATTTAGGTGCTTTTTCTTTCCACAAGGTAAAAACTTAGCGGAAATAAAGGTGTATTCTTATTATTTAGAATATTATCAATTATAATAAAGGCATTTTTAGCCTGCAGGTCTATAGGATAGTGTATGGTAGTAAGTTTTAGAAGCCTTGAGATCTCAATGTCATCAAAGCCGACCACCGAAAAATCTTCCGGAATATCCAGTCCGTACTCTTTGGCTTTGGTAAATAAGCCTGCAGCTACTGAATCTGTGAGCGTGGCAAATGCATCGGGCTTTTCTTTCTGGTCAAGCCACCATTTTGCCATATTTTCACCGTCTTTTACAGTGGAAAGACCATGGAAATTCTCATTATAATCGATATTGTATTTTGTACAGAAATCTTCATAAGCCTTCATTCTGCTTCCGGTATTTAAGCTTTCCATATTGCCGTACAGATTTACTATCTTTCTTCTTCCTTGTTTATAAAGGTGTTCAAGTGCAAGTGTATAACCATCATACTGATTCATATAAACAGAATGTATAGTATCGGAATCCAGTCTCTGCCATGTGACAACAGGGCCGTATTTGGCATATTGTTCAAGAACAGACCAGTCATTCAGCCTTATAAGCAGCAGCACTGCATCTATCTGTTTTCTTCTCAGCATCTCAAAAGCTTGTATTTCTTTATTTTTATCATTTAGAGTCATAAACAGACTTATATTGTATCCTTCTTTTTGGGCAGCCATAGTAAAGTGGCTGAGCAGAAGATTCATGGAATCGTTAAAATAAGGAGCAACAATTCCCAGAAAACCGGTACGTCCTGTTTTTAATGATACAGCATTTCTATTCGGCACATAATCCAGCTGTTCCATGATTTTTTCTATTGTCAGTCTGGTTTTTTCGTTAACATAACCGCTTTGGTTTATTACTCTGGAGACTGTGGAAGCTGATACGCCGGCAAGTCTGGCAATATCTTTTATATTGGCCATTACTCCTCCTTTCATTTATAGACATGATTTATATTATTTTATCATACTTTTGAAAAAAATATGCAGAAGCATATGGAAGATAACAGATTCAATAAAATATTATTTTTTAATTTAATAATTTAGTATGATGAAAGAAATACATTATTTTTTTTATAAAAAAAAACAAAAAATATATAAAAAATGAAATTGTAAAAGAACATAATACTGCTAAGGGTAAGTATTTTAAAGATTTTTCGGCAGATAGAATTTTTTTATAAAAAATAAACTTGTAAGTAATATTGTCAGCAATAGCAGTAGATAGATAAATGTTAAGTGTTATAGAGGATATAAAAGATGTCATTGCAAAACTTTTTCGTTTCAAATTATAAAAAGACAAAAAAAATAACACTGAATTTATAATTGTAAAAATACTGCTATAATTACTAGAAATTCCAAAAAAAATATTCCCACCAGATATTAGTATATCTATGAATGTTGTAAATATTAATGAGAAAATGAGAAGGGAAATTAAATGTATTCTCTTTATATTTGGTTTATATTTATTAATAAAAGCACCTAAGCAATAATAGCAAATAGGAAAAATATTATACCAAAAAGTTTGTCCGATTTTAAATGATTCAAATATTGTCTGAAGACATGTTGCAAATATTAAAATAAAAATTAATAAGAAAAATTGTTTTTTAGTAACGGAATTAATAATTATATTTAAAAAAGGGATTATTAAATATAATCCAATAAACATCCCAAAAAACCAGAATATTCCAGGAAATATAAAATAAAAGCTTATAACTTCAAAAAAATTCATAGGAATATTGAGGAATAGAGTTTTATAAATAATAAATAAAGTAACATATAGACAATAAGTCAATATAAAAGAAGAGATTTTTTTATAAAATCTATTAGAAATTGATTTTTGATTTTGTAAATATCCAGTTGACATTATAAAAAGAGGTACACATAATATAAATAAATTTCTCAGAAAACCTTGAAAAAAAATAGGAAAGTTATTGAAAGGAGTTTCTAAAAAATGATTAACATTTAAAAAATGAATTCCAAGAACAAAAGTAATAGCAAAAATTTTAATAAGATCAATTCCTAAATTTCTAACCTTCAAAATAAACACCCCATAATAATTTTTTCCTTAATTATATCATATAAAGAACCAAAATAAACTATATTTCTAAAATATAAAATAATTTTTAAATTTGAAAAAATAAGTTTTTTATTGATACACTACTATATATTGATAGATAAAGAAACTAAATAATAATGAGTAAGAAGATGAAGGGTACAAAATTGAAATAGAAAGGTATATATTTAAAACAAGAATAAATAATTTGAAAAGAATTTTAAGAGAATAAGCTTTTTTTATTTATAATAAGTAGTTGTTATGTTATAATATCAAGAAGATTGTTTAGAAAATTAAAGAGGAGAATTTAATAAAAATGATAGAAAGTATAGTGTACATATTTTGTATTAATTCATTGTTTGTGATTCTGTTAAATGTAGTTGGATTAAAGGCATCAACATCACAAATATGCCTAATCTATTTTTTTATAATATTTTTTATTATGATAAAACAAAAAAAATATTATAAAAAAATTCATTTGAAAAAAATGACAGAAAATATTTTTATGCATATTATTTTATTAACAATATTGACAGTGATTTTTTATAAGTTATACAGTTGGAAAATTTTTGTGAATTACGCTTCAACAGATCCAGCAACACATGTTATGATGGTGAGGGATTTTATAAAGTATAAAACAATATTTTATAAAAATCCAGTTGTAAGTGCACTAGGCTATCCATTTTTAGCATATACAAATATTGCTTTGTTTTATATAATAAAAATTTTACCTTTGTATAAATTTTTTATTATAGCAAGTATGATTGTTTTTGCAATGGGGGTAATTTTATTCTATGATCTATTATTATTGATTACAAATAGGAAATGGGTGTCAATTACAGGAACTCTATTTTATTTATTTGGGTTTAATTTAAGTGTTTTAATATTTGGATTTATACCACAATTATTTTCTATAACGATTATATTGGTATTGATAAAAGAACTGTATATTTATTCAGAATCTCAGGATAAAAGTATTGATAAAATTTTTATGATAAAATTACTTTTACTATTAATAGGAATTCAAACGTCTTATTATTACTATACACCGCAAATTGTCTTTTCAACCTTAGTAATTCTTTTATTAAATAGTAAGAGAAGTAAAAGTAATATCAAAAAATTAATCACAATAGCATTTATATATTTATTATTTTTTGTAGGTTATAATTTGTATACTTCATCTGCAAAAGGTGGATATGAAAATTTATTGTCAGAAGAGGGATTTATATATAGAGATTTATATAATTCTTTTATTTTATTAATTCCTTTCAATTTATATTTTATATTAAAAGGAATAAAATATAAGAAATATAATACTTTATTTATAATGTTTTTGATTTCACTCTCATTTACATTTTTATTACTCGTTTTAGGAATGAAAAAAATAGTTTCAGGTTATTTTTATTATAAAAATTATGCCTATTTGTCAATTTTATTAATTTTAACTGCATTTAAGGCACTAAATGATATAAGAAAAAAAGATAAACTGCTTTTTAATTCTATAATGTTATTCTACTTTCTCTCTTTATTGATATTTTTGAAAATGGATGAGTATATAGCTACTAGAAATAATCTTTTAAATATAGAACTGGCATCTCAAAAAAATTCAGTTTATCTAGAAAATTCTTTTAAATTACAAGTGAAGGATTATGTTTTTGATAAGGAAGAAACTGAAATGATTGAGTATATTGTAAAAAATAAAGAAAAATATGTTGAAAGTTTTAACGATGCCGAAAGACTTCCAATAGTTAGTAATAATAAACAATTTGCATGGTTTAAAGAAATGACAGGAATATGGCCATCTATGGAGCCAAGAAAGAAGTATTATTTTGAAGTAATAGATTTAGAGGACTTTCAAAATAATAATAAATTTAAATTTTTAGTACTTTTCCCGAGGACAAATGCTGAATGGTTTGAGAAAAATAAAGAACAATTATTTACAGATTACGAGGTTGAATATGAAATTGGCGAAAATAAAATATTGAAGAAAAAGTCATATTGATCTATAGATTGAATATTTCTTCAAATGATATTGATATAAAATAGAAAAAATATTTATGAGAAATCATAAATAAATTCAGTAATAAAAAATAAAAATCATATATTGGTGTTAGTATGAAAAAGTGGACACAAAAATCTTGATTGTGTAAACTAATTGAGAGAAGGCAGGTGTCCGAAAT
>NZ_JAMZGM010000160.1 GCF_024158605.1 Sebaldella sp. S0638
ATTTCGGACACCTGCCTTCTCTCAATTAGTTTACACAATCAAGATTTTTGTGTCCACTTTTTCATACTAACACCACTGTTAAAGTTACATAGTATCAGGAACAGGCATATTATTTTTCAGGCCAGATTTTTACATCCTTTTCCAAAAGCCACTTATGCTCTTCTTCATCTATTCTTTCAGTCCACGGATTCCCGTCAAAATGTCTTATCATCCAGCAGTAAAACATGGCATAACCCGGTGCTGTCGTCTGTGGATGCACCTGACCGCCGTCTATTGTAAGAAAACTGTTATTTTTTATTTTATAAGCTTCTTCTCCTACAAGACACAGCCCGAATCCCTGCGGCTTATTAAATTTATAAAAATAAACTTCAGGCTGCGGGTGATGATGCGGCGGATAGCTTGACCATTTTCCCGGATAATTTATTACTTCTCCTAAAACCATATTGGAATACGGCGCATTATTATAGTCAAATACAGTTCTTACTACTCTTCTTGCAGTACCTCCCCATACACCGTCGCCGAAAATCTCGCTCTTAGTGTCGTCTTTGCTGTACAGTTTCGAATCAAAAGTTCCGTTATTTTCAGTTTTCTGCACCAGAACCTCACTGTCTTCCAAAACTTTCATTTCCACAGCCACACCCTTTGGTACATGAAGACATACAGGATTTTCATCAAACATGCATCCTCTTTCAAGCACAGCATTTTTTCCTTCCCACGAAAGCTCTATCTTTCCTGTAAGAAGAAGAACCGCTGTTTCTTTGTTTTCACTGAAAAATTTCTTATCTTCACCTTTTGTTACATTGAAAACACTTATATCCATAAGCATGTCATTATGCTTTTCCCCAACTTTAGTAAGTACATTTTCCCCTTTTTGTAACCCGTCTAAATAATTTATCATTTTTTCCTCCTCGTAATCTGCGTATCCGATATCAAACAAAGAAGTTTCTTCATTCACAGCTTAGCCTCTTGCTACCATTTCCCCGTATTCTTCTTTTGCCTTTCTGATAAATTCCTTTATACTGTCAGCTGTAGGCATATCTTCCGAACAGCTGTGGCTAGCTACAAGCATTGCCGCCGAAGCACTTCCGAATTCAAGGGCATCCATTATATCCCATCCTTCAAGGAGACCATACATAAATGCCGAAGCATAAGCGTCTCCTCCGCCGAATGATTTCAGCAGTTTTACAGGAAACGGCTTTATTTTATAATTTTTCCCGTCGGCAGTGTACGCCACTGATCCTTCTTTACCATGTTTTATAACTACTATTTTATTGCCGTAACCAAGCCATCTTTTGGCAGTTTCTTCATCAGTACTGTTTGGTGCTATTAATTTCTCCGTAAGATTAAATTCTTCCCTTGATCCTATTACCATATCGCTGTTTTTAGCTACCATTGAATAATAAATTGCTATTTCATCGTCATTTTTCCATGTATAGCTTCTGTAGTCTATGTCAAAAACCACGATTGTTTCATGCTTTTTGGCAAATTCCACTGCTTTCAGCACAGCTTCCCTTGAAGGGCTTTTTGCCAGAGCAGTTCCTGAAACTACTATCATTTTTGCATTTTTTATATATTCTTCATTTATTTCCTCTGATTCCAAAACCAGATCAGCTATTTCATTTCTGTACATAAGTATGCTGCTTTCTGTAGGGCTGAGAATTTCAGTAAATGTAAGTCCCAGAGATTCTCCGTTTTTCGCTCTGAACACATTCGTTACATCTATACCCTCATTTTTGAAATAATCTATTACAAAGTCGCCAAATCTGTCCTGTGATACCTTCCCTATGAATCCTACCTTTTTATCAAGTCTTGCCAGTCCCACTGCGATATTAGCCGGCGATCCCCCAAGATATTTCTTAAATGTCTGGCTTTGTGCCAATGTCATATTTATATCCACAGGATTAAAATCTATTGCTATTCTTCCTATAGGAATAACGTCAATTTTTCTGTCCTCGTGAAAATTTAAATATTTCATACCCATTCCTCCTAGTTTTTTATCTAAAATATATATTCAAAATAACCGCTGTCTGTCCTGTTTTATCTATAGTTCCTGCATAAACAGGACACGACGCTGATTTTATTTTCTCATTTTATACTCAGGCTTTATTTTTACTGTTAAATATCTCAATATGCATTTTCACGTTTTCATAAGCACCTTGTATTTCAGCACCATGAAGTTTAAAATAATCTATTTTTCTGTTATTATTTTCTGTATATGCCTTTCTTACTGCACTTTCCACCGAATTAAAAGTCGATGTCGCTACGTTTATCTTATGTATACCAAGTTCTATACACCTTCTGAAGTCTTTTTCGCTTATCCCCGAACCGCCGTGTAAAACAAGGGGAATATCCACTTCTTTATTTATGCTGTCAAGAATCTCAAAATTCAGCTTCGGATCACCTTTGTACTCTCCATGTGCATTTCCTATTGCCACTGCCAGTGCATCAATCTTCGTATCAGCATAAAATTTCAGAGCTTCCTTCACATCAGTATAAATCATTCCGTGATCTTCTTTCCCGTCTTCACTTCCTCCGACCTTTCCGATCTCAGCTTCCACTGTTGCATTATACCTTCCGGCTTTTTCCATCACTGCCTTTGTTATTTCTATATTTTTTTCAAGAGGGTATGCCGACCCGTCTATCATAACAGAACTAAAGCCCAGCCCCAGTGCTTCTTCTATTTTTCCTATACTTATTCCGTGATCCAGATGCACGGCTATTGGTATTTTTGAATTTTCGGCAGCTGCTATCATCATAGGCCCGATAAGACTTAACGGTGAATAGTTTAACCTGACTTCTGCTATCTGGAGTATAATGGGTGAATTCAGCTCTTCGGCTGCTTTTACTGCTCCCATTATCATTTCCATATTAGCTATGCTAAAAGCTCCCACTCCGTATTTTCCCTGCTGTGCCTTAACAAGCAGACTTTTCATGTCTAATAATGGCATTCACATACTTCCTTTCCCAAAGCTTTCCTTTGCAGCATATATATGATTATATTTTTGTCACTTCTTGGTTATTTTATTTTTCAATATAATCAATTATTTTTACCCCATTTTTTCCATTTTGTCAATTTTATTTTTTATTTTTTCGAAAAACTTTATCAAACTTTATCAAAAGTTTACCATAAAAAACATAATTATACCAAAAATATATTCTTTTTTTCATAATATATGTTTACTTTTTGCAACTTTCATACTATAATAATAGTAAAGATATTTAAAAAAGCATTGTTCCTTTTAGTCCCAGAACTTAACCACTTTTTTTATTACGAACTCCGAAAAGATTCCATTTTTTTTATATCTTTGATAATTTTTGAAAGGATGGCGTTATGAAAACACATAGAATTAAAAATGTAGAAGAATACATATTAAAAAATGAATCTGTTTCACTGGATAAGCTATGTGATGTGTTTAAGGTTTCCAAAAACACTATTCGAAGAGATATTAAGGAGCTTTTAGAAAAAGGGAAAATAAAGAAAATATACGGCGGAGTCACAATAAATCAGAAAAAACTGGTTCCCTTTGAAGAAAGAAACATAAAAAACCATGCAGAAAAGAAAGCTGCCGCGGAAATAGCCGCTGCATATATAAACGACGGGGATATTATTTTTATTGATTCCGGTACCACTACCATGTGGCTTATTGATTATCTTAAAAATAAGAATAACATTACTATACTTACAAATAACCTGAGTGCTATTATTTCAGCGCTTCCATATCCGAATTTGAATATTATTTCACTTGGCGGTACTCTGAAAAGGAAAACAAATTCATTCGTAGGGAATTCTACTTCCCTTGTTTTGAAAGACTATAATATAAGTAAGGCTTTTATGGCTGCCACAGGTATTTCCATTGCACGCGGCGCAACGAATTCGTCAGTGGAAGAGTATGAGCTGAAAAAATTAATAGTAGAAAAAAGCGACGAGATTTTCCTGCTTGTAGATTCATCAAAATTTGACATTATTTCACTCATGACTTACTCACCGCTTGAGAATCTGAACTATATTATTACTAATAAAACCCCGCCGAAAAAATATACTGATTTTTTCAGAAAAAACAAAATAAACTTATTAATAGCAGAAGACAAAGACAAAAAATAGATATCTGACAGAGCTGTATCAAAATAGATTTTTAAGAAATTTGAAAACAAAATATTGTGATAATTCATGGGATAAAATCAATATATTGTATTCACTGTTTAAAAATTTCTATTTTGATACAGCCCTTTTTTTATTACAATTTTTATATTCAGAAAATAATTCTGACTAAAAATACTCCGTTGTTATCTCCCGGAGTATTTATTAATATCTCTATTTTTTTAACTTATTTCATAATATTCTATTTAGCGGTTACTCTTCCTTCCAGTTTTGGAGATACTGTTTTTTTATCTCTCAGATAATCCATAATAGCATTATACATCATGTAACCATTTATATCATTTCTCTCTGTCCCGGATAAGAATTGCGAAAACCCGTCTCCTCCGTTAGCAAGAAAATCATTTGTTGCTATTCTGTATTTTTTATTCGGATCTATTTTTTTACCGTTTAATTCCAGTTTCGTTATTCTGTTTCCCGCTTCTTTTTTCGGATCATATTCCATTATAAGTCCGTGCGACACCTGAAGAACGCCATTAGTCAATCCGGCAGCATGTTCAAACATACTAATAACATCTTTTCCATTTAGAGTAAGAACAGTTAATGCATTTGGAAAAGGAAAAGCGCTGATTACATCTTTTTGAGTAATATCTCCTTTTTCAATATCTGCTCTTATTCCGCCGCTGTTCGTAACTGCAAAATCCGGTTTTTCCCCTTTAGATACAGCACTGGCAAATATCGCATCACCTATCAGATTTCCCAAAAGCGATTCCGAACCATACGATCTTGTTAACGTGATATCTGTTTTTCCTACTACTTCTTTTGTTTTTTCGTCAACTATTTTATTCCATTTATCGATTACCTGCTGTGTTTCAGGATCAGCAGTTATATTTTTATCATAAATAATATTAAGTTTGTTTGTATGAGATAGTATTTTTTTTGTTTTTGAATCAAGAACCAGTTCAAGTTCTCCTACTTCAGTTCCCTGAGCGTCTGTAGATACTATAAGAGTATTTCCTGCTACAAGTGCTTCCGGTGTCCCCTGATGAGCATGCCCGGTGATTAATATATCAATTCCCTTTACATTTCCGGCAAGTTCTATATCTTTTTTCAAGGCTCTTGCCACATCTTCCGTTCCTTTTGATGATTGTCTTGCAGGGGTTCCTTCGTGAGCCAAAACCACTATTAAATCAACTTTATCCTTTATCTCTGCGATGTACTTTCTTAAATATTCTTCTTCATCTCTTGCTTCCAAACCCTTTATAGCATTAGCAGTAATTGTATCATAAAATGCAAATTTACCATGGATTCCTATTACTCCCAGTTTTATTCCATTTTTCTCAATTATCACATATGGTTTATCCCAAAACGGCTGACCGCTTTCTTCTATAAATATATTGGCTAAAACAACAGGAGTCTTATATTTTTTTAATTTTTCAAGAGCATTTTTCCAGCCGTGGTCAAATTCGTGGTTTCCTACTGCAATAGCATCATATCCCATAGTATCCACTATATCAACTATAGCTTCTCCTTCTGTAAGTGTGCTGACAGCCGGCCCTGTAAAATAATCACCGGCGTCAAAAAAGAACACAGTATCCCTATTCTTTTTTACATCCTTAACAAAAGCTGTAATATTGGCAAAACCGCCCACCTTTTCTTTTTCATCTATTGCACGAAATAAAAAAGGATCTACATTAGCATGCAAATCATTTGTGTAAAGTATTGTTATCTTTATGTTCTTTTTTGCGTCAGTATTTTTTTTATTCTGTACTCCATAAATATTGAAAAATAAAGACAAAATAAAAAAAACAGTCAAAAATTTAAAAATTTTTCTCATAAATATATCACATCCTCAATTTTAAAGTAGAAAAATAATTATAACATTACATTTTATTTAAATTAATCTTCCGTTATTTTAATATATCGCATTTATTTTATTTTTTATAGGACATGTGTCCTGTTTTTATTTTAAATTTTATGTTTTTATTTTTTCATAAAATAAAATTATAAAAACAGGAGTTGTTATAAACATTCTACAAATCACGTTTATAACAACTCCCTGCCAGCAGTCATTTCTTTCTTATATTTCGTATTCTTTGCTTTTTTAATTCCTTGAGTTCCTCTTCTTCTCTTTCCACACTTCTTACTACTCTTTTATAAAAATCGACTTTTTCCTGCATATGTGCAAGTTCCGCTTCTGCTTTTTCCAGTTTCGTCACAGGTGCCGGGCTTATATCCTCTTCCATAATATCAAAATCTGTTTCATTTTGTGCATAAAGACCCGCTGATAAAAGCACCAAACCTGCTGTCATTATTATTTTCCCCATATTTTCCTCCTGTATTGCAAAAGATACATTTTAATGTACTGGTAATTTTATTTCAGATTAATCCAGCCTCAAATCTTTCATTGTTTCGCTGTATTTTTCCTCAAGCTCATCGAGCTTAGCCTCATTCACTTTATAATCTTCTATATTCTTATTTATTTCATTTACACGTTTTTCTATTCTGTTTATTTCTTCTTTCATTTTTTGGCTTTCTGTCTTCTTGCCTTTTTTTATTTTTGGCGCAGCTGTTAACAGCTGTGTACTGAACAACGTCAGCAGCAGAAATACCGCAGCTCTTTTTTTCACATTTCCTCCAATCCATCTTAATAAAACGGATATTTTTCTTTTTGAAATCTGCCCTGTTAATATTTATAGAACAGAGAGGTATCGGGGAACTTCTTATTTTAACACTAAGTTATTATGAGTAAAATAACAGCCGGTATCTGCTCCTTGCTTTTCCGAACAGGCCAGCTGGCGGATGTTAAGTTTCCCGATACGTCTTTACTCTCTGTGCCGTATATTTTGGCAACAATTGATCTTCATTTCCCATATTTATTCATTCAGCAGACCTAATCCGCTGTTTATGACCGTAAGTTCTTTTTCTCTTTTTTCTATTTCTTTTTCAAGATCTGTCTGTACAGTTTCATACTTTTTCAGTATTTCCCTGTACTCATCCCTGTACCATCTTACTTCTGAATCCATTTTAAGTTTTTCTGTCATCTCTGTTCTGCTGTTATAATTTTCGTACAATTTTGACAGCTCATTTTCAAGTTTTGTTTTTCTTGTCATCAGTTTTTCTGTCCTTACTGATTCTGCTTTATTAATTTTGTCCACTTCTTCTGTTAGCGTTGACATTCTTGTATAGGCATAACCCGTTATACTTAAACTTAACAGCAATAGTGCAGATATTTTTCTCATTTCTCCTCCTTACTTTTCCTGTATATAAGAGAAACGGGATAAATCCTCATTTCTCTTATATTTTTATTTTTAGAATTTCCATGAAAAGTCTAACTGATATTTTGTACCTTTTACACTTCCTTCTTCTCTTTCCACTCTTACTCCT
>NZ_JAMZGM010000161.1 GCF_024158605.1 Sebaldella sp. S0638
TTTCATAATAAAGTCCTCCTGTTTTTAGTTTATCATAAAAAGATTTTTTTATTTACAGACTTTTTATCACAGGCTCACATAAAACCTCCTATATTTTTACATATTTTACACTAACTACTATTTTCAGCTCTATTTCTATCTCCTGCTTTTTTCTCGGCATAAAAAACCACAGAAAAGTCTCTGTATATTCATCAACCGTTTTACTTATCTCATATACATTCACAGGCTCGAGCTTTATTACAATTCCCTCAATATCAGAAGTAACAGTTTTTTTTAATATTGTAAATATTTTTCCTATTACTTCTTCCTCATTTTTCCCCTTTGCCTTAATTGTGTAGTGTTTTTCTTCATGATACATTATCTCGTTCATCTGATTCTCCTTATACGCAGTCTGCGTAATTTTATACTGAATACTTTTCTTTATATGTCTCTATTATTCTTTTTCCAAGTTCCTCTACATCAAGAAAACCAAAACCTAATACTGTGTATCCTTCTTTTATTGCTGTTACTCCTGCATCCACAGATCTCAGATGATGCTTTGCCTTATACCCGTATTTTGTCTGAGCCATAATTGCTCCTGCTCCGCCGCTTCCGCAAAATGATATTCCTATATCTGCATTGTGTTCTTTCATTACATCGCCAAGCTTTGTATCGGCACCCATTCCTTTTATTACAATTGCCTTTCCTCCTGCTTCTTCCACGCCTTTAGCTACTTTATCCCCCTGTCCGAGACGGTGTCCTATTACTACTACAATTTCCTTTTCCATGATTTTCCTCCTGTTTTTTTATTGATTTTGAAATTCCAGTGCGAGCTGTATTTGAATTGCTGCCAGTATTATTTCCAGATCATCTGCTTCTGTTTCATATTTTTCCGACAGCATTTTTATAATTTCTGAAGATATACTGTAAGCATCTTTACTTATTTCCTCTTCAAAACCTGAATTAGTGACATTTAACTTTTCATTTGTCTCAAGTCTCTGGCAAAAACTGATAATATGAGAATAAAATACCAGCTTAAATTCATAAGTAAATACTACATTATTTCTTTCCAGTATTTTTTCTACTTCTGCGGCATTGTCAGTATACTTAGAAAATTCTTCCTCTGATAACCCCAAATGCTGCCTTACATCCTCTAAAAAACTCTGCTCCATTGCTTTCCTCCTCCCAAAAACGTTTCATTTTTTCTACATATAAGATAAAAAATCTTTTCACTATATAAGTTACCACAAAATACACGAATGTCAAATTTTCCATATTCGTCGCCAATATTCAAAATTATTTTGATTTTTTATCTTTTTTATGCTATATATAGAAGTGATTATAGATGTTAACGAAAAATAATTTTATATAAATTCGCAAAAAAATCATGTTTTTTAGATAATTTTGATGAAATAGGGTGAAAAAATGGAGAAAAACAGTCAAAAAAACCAGTTTTTTTTTCAGGAATACGATATTTTTATTGATTTTCACAAAAAAATCAATAAAAGAGAGAAATTTTTCCTGGAATTTTTAATAGAAAAAATAAAGAATAAATTTGAAAATCCAAATGAAAAAACTCTTGTCTTTGAAATCGAAATACTTTTTAAAGTGCTGAAAATTACCACAAAAGAAGAATTTGAAAAATTCATGAATAGTTTTTCAGAAAAAAGAATAATTTACAAATGCAGAAAATTTAATCTTCTTACATTTGAAGGTTCTATTTATCCTGTGTCTTCCTTTGAATTCAATGATGAAAAGTTCTACATTGATATTTCCGAAAAATTTTACAGTATTTTTTCTGCTGAAGAAAATGATTTTAAACAGCTTTATTTTGATATTCTGCTGCAGTTCGACAGCATGATTGTAAAAAAGCTTTTCCTGTTCCTTATAAATAACAAAAGTATAAACGACACTCTGGAAGTTTCTGAGGAATATCTGAAAGAATACCTTGAGCTGTCTAATACATATGACCGTTTTTATGATTTTGAGAAAAATGTCCTGAAAAGATCCATTGCGCAAATTGAAAAGTATACACCCCTGAAGATAAAGTATGAAAAAATAAAGAATAAGTCTTACTTAAACAGTAAAATTGTAGGGATAAAATTTTACATCATTGATAATGTAAGAAGTAATTTAAGTAAACAGACTAATGAACTGCTGAAAGGATATGAGGATTTATTTGTAAAATATAATAAGATATGGGATTACACATTAAGTGTACTCTCTAAAAAGGGATATGAATATGTGAAGAAAAATATAACTTATACTGTTCTGCACAGAAAAGACAATATGGATCGTTATATAGTAGAGGCTCTTAAATATAACCATTATGAGAACAGACTGAAAAACAGAGTGGCAAAATTCAGCGAGACACATAAGCTGGTTTTTCATGAGGAAGAACGTTACGCCTCGCTTGCTGATCTTCATACCGAATTTTTCAAAATTATCGCTAATCTGAATCTGTTTTATCTCACACAGGTGGATACTTTTTACAGGGAACTGTATAAATTGAAAAAATTTAATGAACTTGAATATATTGATAATCAGATCGCTGTATTTATAGAATATAACGGTGAATATCTAAGCAGAATGTTTGTTTTTGAAAAGTAATCTTTTATATGTAGTATGCCGACTGTGAGATTTTTTGTATGTTTGCAATGAATTTCCGAGTGAATTTTATTTTCACTGTTTATTGACTTTTTTCATTTTTATGGTATCCTTTTATAAATAGTTTAGAGTTGTTACTCTTTTTTAGAGGCAAAATCTGAAGTTTATCAAATATTTATTTGGTATTTTTCGATTTTGCTTTTTTATTTTAATAAAAATACTAAACTTTGAATTGTTTTAATCAGTTTTAAAATTCATACATGCAGAAAGGGTGAGATTTTTCAATGAAAAAAAGATTTTTTGGAGTTTTTGGAATTTTATTTCTATTTTTAGTTACAGGTATTATATCACACTCAGCCGCTAAGGACAACGAAGTTGTTCTGTACATTGTGCGGCATGGTAAAACTATGCTTAATACTACTGACAGAGTTCAGGGATGGTCTGACGCCGTCCTCACTCCTGCGGGAATAGAAGTAGCCGAGTATCTCGGGGCAGGATTAAAAGAGAAGAAAATAAAGTTTACTGCGGCGTACAGCAGTGACAGCGGGAGAAGTATCCAGACAGCTGATATTGTTTTAAAAGAAACAGGACAGAAGTCTATTCCTCTGAAAACTGACTGGCGTTTGAGAGAGTTTAACTTCGGGACATATGAAGGGGATCTTAATCATACAATGTGGACTGATATTGCCAAAAGTCAGGGGAAGACTCTGGAACAATGGCAGGCAGCAGGAATTTCTCCGAAAGATTTTGCAAATAGTGTTGCTGCATTAGATAAAGGACGTGATCCTGAAGGTGTTAACTGGCCTGCTGAGGATTATGAGACTATCACTAAAAGGCTTAAAGAGGGAATTGATGAAATTGCAAAGGAATCTGCCAGAAAAGGCGGCGGTAATGTGCTGGTTGTTTCACATGGTCTGAGTATAACTGCTCTTGTAAATACTCTTGATCCCGGGCTTAATGTACCTGCCGGACTTAAAAATGCCAGTGTTACTAAGGTAGTTTATAAAAACGGGAAGTATGAAGTTAAAGAAGTGGGGGATATGAGTTTCGTGGAAATTGGGCGGAAGCTTAACAGTAAATAAAAAATATTTTTAATACTAAGATATCTGTTTTAAATAATTTAATTCAGATATTTTTTATTTTATCCTTTTTTACGTTATTTCAAAATATTTATGTTTTTCCCCTCTTTAATCTTTTAAATAAATTTAGTATAATTATATTTAGCATATCATCTTAGGAGGAATAATGAAGAGATTAAATCAATTTGAAATATTTCGTTTTATTGGAGCAGTTGTTGTTTTAATGTTTCATACAGCAAGAGAAACAACTTTTTTTGGCAGATTACCCATAATTTTGCAAAATGGTCCGGCATGGGTTTATTTTTATTTACTTTTATCAGGATTTATCCTGACTTATAGTTTTTATAATAATGAGAAATTTAATATAAAAAAATTCTATACTTCAAGACTTGTTAAATTGTATCCGTTATATTTTATCAGTTTATTAATGATTTGTATTTTTACCGGATTTAAAGGAAAAGAAAAAATGATAATTCATTTATTTTTATTACAGGACTGGATATTTCCAAAAGCTCTTGATTATAATGCAGCAGCTTGGTATTTATCTGCTTTAACATTTTTATATTTATTATTTCCAATTCTTCTGAAACTATATAAAAAAAGCGAAAAAACAATGATAATATTTTCAATAATTATATTAATATACGGTTATTATATTCATATATTGTTTTTACCATTAATAAATAACGGAATAATGCATCAGTTATTTAACTACTTTCCACTTGTACATCTTGGAAGTTTTATGACGGGAATGTCATTATGCAGAATTTCTATGAAACTAAAAAAAAGAAAAGTATACTCATATTTAGCAATAATTTATATTATTTTCTTAACATATTTTATGAATAATATTCCAGCTGGATTGCCTTATATTGGAAACTATATTACAGCTACTTTTATTCCTCTTATTATATTTCTAAGTAATGATACTGGTTTTTTCAGTAAAGTTCTTGATAATAAGTTATTTATTTTTTTAGGAAGTATTAGTTATTCTATTTATATTTTTCATATTCCTGTCCAAAATGGATTTTCAAAATTTTTCCCGAAATTAGATAGCGGATATTTTATATTTTATCTTATTTTAGTTATTATATGGAGCATTATAATGACTTTCTCTAATAAAAAAATCTCATTGATTTTTAAAGGTAAACAAACAATTTAATTTTTTTATATCAGCAGAACACCCTATAATAGTGTTCTACTGATATAAAGTTCTGATAACAGTGTTCTTATTAATTTTAGTTTCAGAATATTATTCTGAACCTTTTTACTTATCGTAAAATTTCTCATTTATATACTCCATCTCAGTGGCAGTTTTGATAAAACCGAATTTCTCATATACAGGCTCTCCGTCTTTGCTAGCATGAAGTGTGAGCTTGGAGCAATTTCTTGCCAAACCTTCATTTACAACCAATTCAAACAGTTTTTTCGCAATTCCCTGTTTTCTGTATTCCGGAAAAACAAAGACATTGGATATATAGCCGAGTTTGCCGTTCAGATAGTGTACAGCCGGAAGTATATCATAAAAAGCTATGGCGCTTGTCCCCACTATTTTGTTATCTTTTTCAGCTACAAAGCCTGTGAAAGTTTCTGTTTCCATGAATTCATGCAGATATTTTTCTACTTCTTTATTTACGTTATCCTTATTTTTCAAGTGATTTTCCCCGTCATATTCCTCAAGGAAAATACTTCTTATTCTTACTAGTTCGCTTATATCTGATTTTTCTGCTTTTCTGTAAGATATCATTTATATTTCTCCTTTTATTTATAATACTTCCTTTAAACTAATAAAATTTACACTTATTTATTTTTCTTTTCTAATTTATAAAAAACTTGTGAATTTGCTGATATTGGCAGCCATTTCAAAGGAGATTTTATTTTTCCCACTATTTTAAAGTGTTTTTTAAATAATCCCTCCAGTTTTTTATGATTAAATCCTAAATGAGTTGATATATATCCATCTTCATTTCGTATTTCCGGAATATCTCTGGCAAATGCTGCTTTCAGTATATTTTTTATATACTTAAAATCTAATTTGGTGTATTTTATTCTGATAACATTCTTTATTAAACTTGGAAAATAAATCTCTATTGGAACAGAGATAACAACTGTTCCATTTTTATTTAATAAATTATGTATATTTCCCAAAATTTCATCTTGGCCATTCAAATTAAAATGTTCTAAGACTTCAAAACAAGTAATTACATCATATTTTTGATTTTTAATATCTGATAAATTTAAATGAAATTTTATTTTTTCTGAATCAGTGTTATGCATAATAGGTTCAAAACCAGCCAACTCCACATTAGGTTTTACGTTTGATAATTCATTTAAAAAATGTCCGTCTCCAGCACCATAATCCAAAAGATTTTCAAATTTTTCTTTTGAAATTAAATTTAATGCAGTTGAAAATCTTTTTCTATGTGAAAATCTCACTAATGGATTCTTACTATTGTAGGTATAATCCGAATAAACATATTCTTTTGACATTTATGCCTCCTTATTTTAATATTCTAATATAGAGTACTTATTTTGTCAATTTTATATTTTTATAATATTGAAAAATATATTATAAAATTTCCCTCACAATATTATATAAACTAAAAAGGAGCCTGAATTACTCAGGCCCTTTATCATTTTTTTCAAGCTTATCAATTCTTAAGTTTAGTTCTTTCAGTTCATCTACTATTTCTCTCATCGATTCCCTGAATGTTTCAAAAGTTTTTATATCTTTCCAGATAAAATAGGTCAGAACTATTCCCATTATACCGTAATCTACCAATTTAGTAAGATCCATTATACCACCTTATAAATTTTGGTTATTTTGCTTCTATAGTTTCTCTATTTGTGTTAAATACTGTATTTATAACCCATTTTACTATTTTTGCAGGTATAAATTTTAATATGGTATTTTTGAAAAACTCCTGTTTCATTAACCATTCCAAAGCAAAATTTAATTTTTGCTCCCCTTTCAGGTAAGTTTTCAATTCTGCTTTTATACTTGCTGCCAAAGCCATTACTTTCAGCTTTCTGTATGTCCACAAAACCCAACACAGGATTGCTGCTGCTATTAATATTACTGTGTTTAGTAGCGTGTTTTGCGTGTAGAATGATATTATGTTTTTTATGAAGTTCATAGTTCCTCCTAAGATTTATTTTTTTCTAGATTTTTTAAGATTAAATCTATTTCTTTTAATTCTTTGAAAGTATTTTCTATTTCTTTTACTGTTTCTACTGTATTAAATCCTAGTTGCAAAAATTCTTTTTCTTCTGATTTCAATTTTAAAAATGTTCTTTGCAATCCTAGTTGTTTCTTTTTATAAAATTCATTCTTCAATTCTATATCTTCAATCACTTCATTATCTACTATTTTTTCAAATCTATTTAACTTAACCAATTTAAAATCTTTCTCTAATACAAATAAATCATTCAAAACTTCAAATTCTGGCATTTCCTTTACTTCAATTACACTTGTATTTTCAAAAGGTGCTAACATACTGACATCTTTATTATAGCCAATAACTATTTTATTATCTGAATAATAAAGTATTTTAAATGTTTCTTTTTGAAATTCCTTTTGGGCTTCATACCAATTCTGTCCATTTTCATCTTTTATATCTATATAAACAAAACCTTCTTCATGTTGTACTTATGTCAATAATGTGGACACATTTATCTTGTCTATTATGAAATTTTTTTCAAATATTCTTTAGGAGATAA
>NZ_JAMZGM010000162.1 GCF_024158605.1 Sebaldella sp. S0638
TTAAAAGGAAGTAATAATATAAATAACCAGGGAATAATAGCTTCCAAAAATATAGAAATAACAACACCGGTATTAACAAACAGCGGACAGATACTGGCAGAAGAAGCAATAACAGCGAATAATACAAGTTTGAATAATACAGGAAAACTGGCTTCAAATGGAAGTATAAATTTAAATAACTCATCATTAATAAATAGAAATTCTATAGAGTCAGTAACAATAAATTTACAAAACTTATTTAGTTATGCGAATGACAGTGTAACAGGACTGATAAAAGGTAACAATATATATTTGAGTACAGCGGGTAATTTGCTACTTGAAGGAAAAATCCAAGGAATAGATAATTTAATAATATCAGGACTTAATATAACCAATAATGGAAATACAATAAGTTCAGGATTACTAAGATTATCAGGAAATGACATAACTAATAACATAACAATATCAGCAAGTAATGTAGAATTATTGGCAACAGGAAAGATATTAAATAATTCCATGATAGAAGGGGAGACAGGTAAATTATCTGGAAATAATATAACAAACAAGGATTTGATAATATTCCTTGATAAGCTTGATATAGAAGGAACAAAATTAATAAATAAGGAAGCTTCAATATACAGCGATAATGAGTTAAATATATCTACAGGAGATGTAGATAATACAGGCGGAGAAATAGTAGGTCAGAGCGAATTAAATATAACAGGTTTTAATTTACTAGATAATACAAAGGGGATAATAGACAGCAGAGGAAATATATTGTTAAGCGGAAATAAACTTTTAAACAGCGGCGAAGTATCAGGGCAGTATAGACTTTACTGGAAGACATGGGATGGACAGTATATTTATGAAAGTGTATGGCGGAACCTTGATGATGGATATGCCCAGACAGGGAACAGCAGTTTAATAACAGAACTGGATAATTGGAAAGTATTGGATAATTATAAAAGTGCTGTTGATTATGATAATGCCTATGAAAAGGTACTAGATAATAATTCCTCAAATCCATATAATTTTTATTATTCAGGAATAACAGTACCAAATGTAGGAGATTCAACAACGGAATATAGTACAAAGGTATTAGAAGGATATGTTGATACAAGTAAACTGGTAACAGAGGGTGGAAGAATCCTGTCAGGTGGGAATTTAACATTAGATGTAAAAGAAATAGAGAATAGAAATTCAAAAATAAGTGCCGGAGGAACCTTACGAATAACAGATAAGGTAGAGAAAATAGAGAATGTAACAGATGTAGCGACAATAAAAGTATATGATGGAAATGAAACGGTGAAGTTTTTTGAAACATATGCAAGTACAGGTGGGTCTCATACAATAACTTATTATAATGCAAAAATAGACAGGGGATTATCTGGAACTTCAAGAGATTACAATATAGCAGACAGTGTATCAGTAATAGAGGGAAATAATGTTATAATAGAAGGGACACCAACAATAAATAACGGTTATGATTACAGTAAAATAGGGACAGGAATAGTAGTAGACCCGAGTACAATAACATCTAAAGATGTTGATGTAGATCTATATTATGATCCTGTATCAGTACATGTAGACAGAACAGCAGTAATAGATATAATAACGACAGGCACAATACCATTTAATCCGGGGGTATTTACAAGCTCACAAAGTAAATTATTTACAGAGAGTAAAGACCCGAATTCAAAATATTTACTGGAAACAAGAAGTCAGTATATAGATTTATCAAGATTCTTTGGAAGTGATTATTTCTTAAGTAAAATAGGATATAATGAATCAAAGGACTGGAATATGGCCAGAAGGTTAGGAGATGCTTATTACGAGACGAAATACATGAATAATCTTCTATTAGAAACATTAGGGACAAGATTCATAAATGGTAAGGCAGATACAGAATTAATGAAAGAAATGCTTGATAATGCAGTATCGACAAGCGGAGACTTACAGTTAACAATAGGAGTAGCTTTAACAGGAGATCAGATAAAAGCTTTAAAAAGTGATATAATCTGGTATGTAGAGCAGGAAGTAAACGGAGAAAAAGTGTTGGTACCACAGGTATATTTAAGCCAGGCAACACTGGAGAATATAAAGAGCCCAACGACAACAATATCAGCACAGGAGACGTTGGCAATAAATAGTAGTACACTAACAAATCAGGGAAGACTTTCAGGAAATACAGTATATGTAAATACAGATAATCTGATAAATAAGAGTGTAGGTTCATTAACAGCTGAGATAACAGGGACAAATATCCAAATAGATGCAAAAAATGATATACTGAATATAGGAGCAGTAATATCAGCAAAAGAAGACTTAATGTTAACAGCTGGAGGAACAATAAGTAATGTAACCACTGGAGTGGAAATAACAGAACATGACAGACTGGAAGGAAAAGAGAGAACAAGAGTATATGATGATATTCAGAATGTAGGAGTAATAAGTTCAGGAAATACAACATATATAGAAGCAGATAAATATGTGTCAAGAGGAGCAGTAACAGAATCAGGAGGAACAACATATATAGAGGCTAATGATGTAAATATAAATACAATAGCTTTAAAAGATTATGAGAGAACAGAAGAAAATCATGGGTATGATTTATACAGAACAACAGAGAAGTTAGGCTCAGAAGTAACCGGGCTTGATAATGTAATAATAAATGCTGGAAATGATATAAATATAAAGGGAAGTACAGTAGCATCAGACGGAACGGTTCAGTTAACAGCAGGGAATGACATAAATATAGAGAATGATAAAAATACAATGTATACAGAATCGAAGAGAGATAAGAAAGGAACATTCTCGAGTTATTCAAAATTGGAGACTAATTATCAGGAGAGTGCAGTAGCAAGTACAGTAATAGGGAATAATGTAATATTAGATGCAGGAAATGACGCTAATATAAAGGCATCAAATGTAATAGCAGTGAAGAATGATGATATTCAAAGTAGTGGCGGAAATATAATAGTAACAGCCGGAAATGACATAAACATAACAACAGATGATATGAATAATGAATATTATTTAAAGGAAAAGAAAAGTGGCTGGAGTGCTTCAGCTTCAATGAGTGGGGGAGGAGCATCAGCAGGAGTGACTTACAGTAGTACAAGCCTTGAGAATACAAGAAATATTACAACAGTAGCAGTATCAAGCTTAATGTCAGAAGGAAGTACTTTATTATCAGCAGGAAATAAAGTGAAAACAGAAGCAATGCAGGCTAATGTCGGAGAAGACATGATTATCAGAGGGGTAAACGGAGTAGAATTATTAGATGCCCAGGAAGTATATAATGAAAAAATAAAACAGGAAAGTAAGAGTGTAGGAATAACAGCAAGTGTAGGTTCAACAATAACAGGTTTTATAAGTTCGGTAGATGAAAAATCACAAAATAATGGGAAATATGGATTTGGTAATAAGTCAGAACTTATAAATAGTTATGGTGATGGTTTAGACGTAGCAAGACAGGGAATAAAGGCAGGCTCAGATTTATCTCAGTTAGTAGTCGATGGGATGAAGGGAAGTTATGGTTCACTGGCAGGATACGGAGTAACAGCAAATGTATCTGTAAATATAAATAAAAGTAAATATGAGTCAAATACAAGTGGCACAAATTCAGTAGCAGGAAATATAAATGTAGGTGGAAATCTTGTAATATCATCAGAAGGGGATGTAAAACTTGTAAATCAAAAAGTGAATGTTGGAGAAAATATAATAGTAGATGCAAAAAGCTTTGAAGCATCAGCAGGAAAAAATACTTATAATAATACAACAAACTCAAGTTCACAGGGAATGTCAGCCGGATATGATTTTACAGGAGGAACAGTAACAGGAGGAATAAACGGAAGTAAAGGAAGCAGTAATTCATCATCAGTCTATTATGATAATACAGTAATAAATGCAGGAGGAACATTTCAGCTAACAACAAAAGAAGATGCAACATTTAAGGGAGCCAATGTAACAGCAGATAAAATAGACTTTGAAATAGGCGGAAATCTGAATGTAATATCATTACAGGATGAATACAAGCTGAATGGAGAAAATAAGAGTGGTGGATTGAATTATGGTCATACAGAACAAAGTGACGGAACAGGCTATAATTCAGTATCAGGAAGTGCAAGTTATGGGGAAAGTAAAGGAGATAGCAAGTGGGTAAATAATCAGACTAGTATAATAGCAGAAAATGGAGGAAGTATAAAGGTTGGAGAGACTTTAACTAATGTGGGAGCTATTATAGGAAGTATGAATGATGGCATGAGAATTGAAGCAAAAGAAGTAGTAGTAGAGAATTTAAAAGATCATGATAATGGAGAAAATTACAACGTAGGTCTAAGTGGAGTAGACAGAAAAAATACCGTACCACAGACAGAGTTACAATATGGAAGTCATGATAAGGAACAGGATACAAATGCAACTTTTGTTAATACAGTGGTAGTAGAAAACGGACAGGAGATAAATCTTGAAGAAAGAGGAATAAATACAGACATAAATAAGGCACAGGTAATAACAAAAGATGATGTGGTTGAGCAGATAGATACAGTTCTTCATACAGATTTATTGAATAAAGAAAAACAAAAAGATTTACTGAATGATTTAAATACTATTGGAGAAAATTCAGAAATAATAGTAGATTCAATAGGAACGAAATTGAATAATAATAAAAATGGTGATCCTAATGCTGGAATGGGAGATTTAGAAAAACAGTCTTTAGCAAATATAACAAAAGCAGTAGAGCAAGTAGTTAAGAATAAAGAAAATTTAGTATTATCAGAAGCAGATAGAGAAAATAAGGAAAAGTTAAAAGAAACGATAAAAGATAAATATGCAGATTATGGAGTAACAGATGTTGTTATAATAAAAGATGGAGAATTATTGATGGGGGAAGACGGGGAGATGTATTCAGTAAATGGAGCATTTTCAAGAGATGGGATTGTTTATATAACAGAAAGCACAGCGAATGGCTCTTTAAAAGATTTGAATAGAGTAGTAGGAGAAGAAGTAGGGGAAATATATGCTCAAAATAATGGACTTGAAAATTGGAATAACAAAGGCCAACAAATAGGAGAAATCTTTGGAGAAAAAATATCAGAGGGAGTTGAGACCTCAAATTCAAAAAATAATTTAAGTTCAGATGAAGTTGATCTAAGTGGAGTAATTATAGCAGGCACTCAGAGAAAGACAGAGCCCGGAGTTTGGTTAGTTATAGATGGAGATTCTTCTAAGCCAATATCAGATTTAGTTGTACTAGCACTTAGAGCTAAAGGAGCTAAAGATGGGCTTGAAAATGCTACTGACAATATTTTATATTATTTATCAGGTCAAGGAGGCACTAAGGAAGTTCCTATGAATTGGTATTTGAATTCAGAAATTGGAAAGCAAGCGATAACTGATATTAAATGGAAAGTATTTGATGATATTGATTATAATTCTTTAGAAAAACTTAATATTGGTGGGAATCTTTCATATTTCAATTCTGTAGATGGCAAAAAATCAGTAAAAGTATATCCAAAACCAAAAATAGATGCAGATTTATTTTATTCAATGGGACCACATGACATAGATTATAGTAGAGGTACCTATATTAAAAAAATCGGTGAGAATAAATATGAATTAAAATCCCAAATTGATTATACTGTGAGAGATGAGTATGATTGGCATGCAGGGAAGTCTATACAAGAATATGGAGTAAAAATAGATGATTCTCTAATGAAGAATTATGAAGATTTTGGAGCTAAGACTTTTCAGATGAGAGGTAATTATAAAATTGAATTTACAGCAATTTTTGAAATGAGAAATGGTATTCCAGTTACCACTACAAATTATACAAGAGTAAAATGATAGGAGGATGTTTTGAAAAAAATATTATATATAGTATTTACGTTTATAATTATAATAATTTCTTTACAAGTGGTGACATATTTAAAATTGGATTTGGACTATAAGGAAAGAGTTGAAAAGCTTGATGAAATAGAACAAGTGTTTAATGACTATAGGTCTATAATTTATTTAGAATATGCTCCAACTTTATTCGATGTATCGAATAGAGGGGGATATGAACGAATGACAACATTGGACAATGTCTTCTATAAAGAAGCAGAAGTAAATTTAATGAGGTTTAAAAATAAAATTGTGAAGATAAATAACAAGATTTATTGTCAAACTGAAAAAGATAATATTAATAATCGTAATGAATGCTTTAATATGTTTACCCAAATTACTATGGAACGTTTAGAAACATTAGATAAAAGAATATTGAAGGGCAATATTAAGGAAATAAAATATACAAAGAATGGTCAAATATTATGGGTATTAAGAGTATCGAAAGAGCATTCTTATGAATTAGAGTTATCAGAAAATTTGATTGAAAGATTGAATTCTTGGTATTCTTTAAGAATATCTGATAAAATTTATGGAAAACTAACGGATGAGGAATACAATGCGGTATTTAACATAAAAAATCTAAGTTATAATGATAAAAACTATAAAGAGATAGAATTTTTAAAAAAAATAATTCCATTTATAGAATTTTCCATATAAGAGATTTTATTAATATGTAATAAATATTAGAAATGCTGATATTAAATCAGCATTTTTTAGTAAACAAAGAATAAAAATTTTCAAGTTCCAAAAATAGATTATTTTCAATATCTTCCTCAAATTTCTCCATAATCTCAAAAGTAGTCCTAGGCATGAATTTACTGAAATCATTTCCAAGATAACTATCAGACAAGGAAGAAGTAATAGGAATTCCGTCCACAACAAGAAATTTTCCAACAGCAGTATCTAAAATAAAGTATCCATGATATTCTTTAATCCCTAATTTTGTCATCATATTTTTAATTTTCTGTGACTTTTCAAAAAGTTCCTTTATTTTATTTTCGGTCATTAATAACTCCTAAAAATAGATTTTTTTGTAAAAAAAGTAAAAATTCAGCTTGCAAGTTTAAAAATATTTGGTTTACTAAAATAGCTGTAAGGATTGTATTTACTATCATAGTAAGCGAAATATCTTCTGTAAATTGTGGACAGTGATAAAAAGCGTTGACCCCCACTTCCACCAATAGTATCACGGTCCACAAGACCAAAAAATTTTAGCTTAATATTAATAGTTTCTTTATAAATAATAATTTCTTCAACAAATGTTTGAAGAAATTGTTTTTTTATAGAGATATTTTGACTGTCTAATGCATCAGCTAATTTTTTAACATAAGAAGAGATATCCTTGACATTAATGTTTTTCGTGTTATTAAGGTTCTCCTGTATCCTTATTTTTTCAATTAATTCAAGTTCTAAAGCATCATTTTTATTTTTAAATTCTTCTTCTGTAATAAATCCGTCTAAAAATAGTGT
>NZ_JAMZGM010000163.1 GCF_024158605.1 Sebaldella sp. S0638
TAAAAATATTAATACATATACGTTTTTCATTTTATTTATTCCTTTCAAGTTTTCAGATAATGAAATACCAAAATTGATTTTTTTTAACAAAAAGTCTAAAATTAAATAGGCCAATTCAAATCTCGCATAAAATCATAATTTAAGGATAGATTTTTTATCATTTTTGTAGTGGTCAAGTTTTTTGTGTCCACTTTTTCATACTAATACCAATCCGCTAAATTTTCTGTTTCTGTGACTCTCCCTTTAGAGTTAAAAAGAACTCTTGTATAATTTGGTACTCCAACAAAATCACCAATTGTCCCCATTTCTTTTAGAAATCTTATATTAACTTCATTATAAAATTTTTCTCCATCATTATTAGGTTCTATATTTATAATATTTTGTAAAGATAAAGTGACTCCAACATTAATTGAGTTATCAATTTTTTTAATAGCTTTAAATGCTTCTTCGTGACTTTTAATAACATTTGAAATACTAATTTCATCACTAGCATTTGGGAAAAAAGGACAAAAATCGTCAACATTAACATCAAAATATTTTGCGGCCATTTTAGAAGAGGATTCAATAGCTTTTTTCGTGTCTCCTGAAAATAGACCATTAATGCTCAATTGTACTGGTGTATTAGCTTCATTTATGGTGCAAAAATGCTTTACTCTATCCCCTAGTTTTTCTACTACTACTTTTACATAGTTTGAAAATTTAGTTATAACTTCTTTGTTTTTCCATCCGCCTTTTGATATAAGCCAACGAGGACTAGTAAAATGATGAAGGGTTACAATCGGTATTATTCTTAATTCTATACACTTATCAATAATTTTTGAATAATGATTCAATTCTGCTTCTGAATAAAAGCCTTCAATTGGCTCGATTCTAGACCATTCAATACTAAATCTGAAACTATTAAATCCTAAAAATTTAAGTAGTAAAATATCCTGTTCGTATAGATGATAAAAATTACATGCATCGCCACTGTAATCTTTATACATTGTTCCTGGTATTTGTTCCATTAACCATGCATCTGAATTAATATTATTGCCTTCAACTTGGTGAGCAGCAACAGCAGCACCCCACATAAAATTATTTGGAAATACTTTTTTTTATGATTCATAATGAGCAAAACCTCCCGATAAATAAAATAGTTCTCTTTTTTAATTTAAAATACTTCCTCATTATATTGATATAAGATCATTTTTTTATTGAATTATTATACAAATTCTCTTCCTTTTGAAAATCTTACTCTTGTTTTATATTATATCATTCTTTAATTAAGAAGATATTTATAAATTATACCACAACATTAGTTATCTATATTTACTGTAAATCCTCCTGTTATAACTTGATTTTTATAATTTTCATTAAATCTGTAACTATAACCTAAATTGAAATTCACTCTATCATTTAAATTATAACTAGTATTTATATTTGCTGAAAATTCTCCATTTTCATATTTTAGTTCTTCCATTTTTAGTTTAATATAATCTGTTTCAAATTTTCTTTCTTTATGAAATGTATTTGTAAAATTATATCTATATTCAAAACCTAGATTCCATCTAAATTTACCTATATTTTCTTTGATTTTAAAGCCAACTGACCCAGTAAATCCTTCTCCGTTTGTATCATTAAGTTTCAAGGTTTCATATTCTGGAGATAAATCATATTGGAGTTCATTTTCATACAAACTAATATACTCTATCCCTATAAATGGAGAAAACTTTAAAATATTAAACGGATTATAATCATACGATGAAAATACTCCCGCTTTTAATATATGTGAATTATAAATTCCATTTTTATTTCCAAGCCCAAAAAACTCTGTAGTTATATCATGCCTATTTAATCCATATGAAATGAATCCATTTAAATTAAAATTATTAAAGTAATATTTTGTTATTAGATTTAGTCCATATGACTCTAAATTTTCTTTGCTATTTGAATTTAGTTTTTGTTTGCTTACGTTAATACTTTCATATTTTATACTACTTTTATTATAGCTTAATCCTAAAGATACTAAAAAATTATTGCTTAATTTATTTGTAATAATTCCGATAATTCCATTTGAATTTACATTATAATCATAATTATAATTGTAATCTGATCTATAATCTGAATTGAAACCAACACCTTGATAATTTATTTCAACATTTTGTTCTCCTATTTTTAAATCTTTTCCGTAATTTTCTATTGAATTTATCTGTTTTTCTGACAACGAATTAATGTTATCTAAATCTACTCTATTTCTAGGAAGTAAAATATTTAAAGGAACTTTACTTTTGTAATATAATTGGTCAACTAATAAGCTATTTCCTTCTCCTATTCTATCTCCTATAGTCATAGTTTTCCATGTGTACATATTTGCCGAATCTTTTACGTCCATAAATGGACTAAGAAAAAATAAATTTGGTATAATTACTTGATGATTTTTTATTGTTGCGATACTCTTAATTCTGAACTCTTTCAAGTCTGGATTGTTTTTTTCAAATTCATCAATTAAACTATTTGAAATAGAGTCTTTATTTTTTAAAATTATTTGACCTCCATTTAAATTAATTGAATTAGCTACTATTTTTCCAGTCTTTTCTGTTCCAGAAGCAGTAATTCCAGAATAGTCAACATCTATATATATGGTACCTTTTAACATTAAATTACCGGAAGCCCCATCTGCATCTTTAAAACTATAGCTTGAAGTCTTTAAATAAGCTGAATTAGTATAGTTAGATAAATCAGAAACTCCAAGATTAATAATACCATCAAGTAGAATATCACCAGCCACAACCAACTTTTCAAAATTAAATACAGATTCTACATTAATATTTCCAGTTCCTGATAAAATTAACTCATCTTCTCCCATTAGACCATCTATTTTACCAGTTATTAAAGTTCCAGAAGCTAATTCTAATGAATTTGATTCATTATTCATCTCAACTGCAATATTTTTAAAAGCTGATATAACACCTTTATTATAAAAATTTCCAGTTTCTATTTTTACCCCAGTGCCTTCAATTACATTTATAGTTCCAAGATTTTTTATCTCTCCAACGCTTACAGAATAAATTCCATAATTTTGAAAACCATTCACATTAATTATACCTTCATTATTAAATTCTTGATTATATATTTTTGTTGTATAAAAGTCTCTTCCTGCTCCGATATAAACGCCATAAGAATTTTGACCATTCACATTAATTATTCCATTATTTTTAAAATTTTGAGAATAAGTGTCTATTCCTTCATTATTTCTACCATTTAAAGTTATGGTACCGTTGTTTTCTAATAAAAAATCTTTATAACCTGCTATTCCTTTAGAATTATCAGAGTTAATTATAATTTCTCCATTATTTATTAAATTTATAAGATCTGTTGTATCGTTAAGAAAATGAATTCCTATACCTGCAGCATTATCTGAATTTATTTCTATTATTCCACTTTTATCATTTAAAATATTAACAAAAGAACTCATATTGCTATCATCTACTCCAATGCCAAATATATTAACTCCTTCATTTAGAGATCCTTGAACTATTGAGTGATTAATAGAAATTTTTCCATTATTAATAACATTAGCATTACCTTTAACTCCTATGCCGGCTATTCCATTTATACTATTTAAATTTTGAACATCTATATTTCCAAAATTTTTAACTGAACCGCTAGGATTTAAGAATTCTCCGTATATTCCAACAACAGATATCTCTTTAACTAAAAAATCTACTAGAGAAAAGTCACCAATTACATCTATCTTACCTTTATTAGTAAAATCTCCTTCCAAAAAATAGATAGCTGATATATCAGTAAAACCATTTGTAATTCCTGTTGAATCTTGTCTTATAATTATTGTTCCAGTTTCTGAATTTTCTGAATTAATTAATGATTCTCCGAATAACCCACCAACTACTCCAAAATAATTGTCTGTTCCATTAATTTCAATTTTATTGTTATTAATAAATCTAAAATTTGAATTTACAGAATTTATTCCGAATTGTCCATTGATATTAGTTTTTATAATACCATTGTTAATAAATGAATTATTTGGGTCACTATTAAAAATAAGATAAAATAAGGTGTCATTATCAAGCATTGTTCCGTTATTAGTTAAAGTAATTGATGAGTTATTATAATTATAAGTTTCATTTGTTATCTGACTATTTAATATTTCTGTATCTATATTGAAATATATGTTAGTAGATACTAAGATTTTTGATAAAAATAATAACAATAAGGCATATTTTTTCATTGTTTGAGTCCTCCTTACATTTATATAAACTATAACTTTACTTTTTTAAAAAGATAAACTAAAACAGGGAAAATCAATATTAATAAAAATACCGAGAAAGGAATGAAAAAACCAATAATTATTATGAAACAATATCTTATGATTAAGAAATTTATTTTTTTCTCGTAAAAAATTAGTTCTTGATTTTTTGATATTTTATAAACTTTAATTACTAATAATTTCAAAATAATTGTAGAAATTAAAATTGAAGTTCCGTATAAAAGTTCAGGATATTTATCAAAAGGAACTTTAATAACCCATTTTGTGAAAATAGGGATACAGGATAAAAAGAAAAGAAATAATCCATTATACCAAATCAAGTCATTAGTTAAAACTTTCATTTCTTTAAATAAAAAATAATGTTCTTTCCAAAAAACCATTATCACTGTGAAACTTGTTAGATATATAAAAAAAGAAATTAAAAATATTTTTAAGTCATGAACTAAATAACTTGTTGGTAGTTCTACGTTTAATAGCATTATTGTTAATACTATTGAAATTATACCATCACTTAGTGCTTTCAATCTATCCATTATAATCACTTCAGATGTTTTCTAAAAAAAATACTTATCATTTTATTAGCTTCAGAGCTTTCTTTAGATTGATCTCCTAAAAGAGTGAAGTCATGAAAATAGCCTCTCCAGATTATAATAGAGATATCAACACCTTGATCTTTAGCTTTTTTAGCATAATTGACACCATCTTCTCTCAATTCTTCCGCACCTCCAAAATGAATTTGCATAGGAGGAAGCTTTTCTAAATTTCCATAAACAGGAGATATATATTTGTTTTTTTTATCGAACTTCCCTGCGTAAAGATCTATAGTATTTTGTCTTTTATTTTCATATTTAATATTAACAAGAATAGTATTAGATAAATATATCGAACTTGTTTCCGATAAATCTGTTGCTGGTGAAGACAAGGCTACTGCTGTTGGCATTACAATGTTTTCATCTTTCAGTCTATTTAATAAAGCAAGAGTTAAATTTCCTCCTGCACTATCTCCGAAAATTCCAATTTTCTCAAATTTTTTATTTAATAAGAACTTGTAAATATTATAGACATCATTAAAACCATATGGAAAAGGATATTCGGGAGAAAGAGAGTATTCTATAACTAAAACATTATATCCTGAATTTTTAGATAAAATTAATCCCATATTTCTTGCTGAATCAAGATTTCCAAAAGTCCAAGAACCACCATGGATATAATATATTATTTTGTTTTTTGGAGCATTTGGAGCATATATCCATTCAACAGGAACATTATTAATCAATTCTCTTTTAACTCTATATCCTTTTGGAACTTCAAATGTTTCTTCTTTCTGTTTTCTCGCTTTTTCTAAATCTATTAAATTTCTTTTCATCAAATTAGTATAAAAATAATCGGTTGTATTAACTATATTATCTTCTCTTGTATCAGGCATATACTTTATAAAAGAATTATAAGAATTTTCTCCTAAAAGATTTGAAAAATTAAAAATTAAAAAAATTAAAATTATACTATTTACTTTTTTCATACTGAGTTACCTCCTTTTTTTGTAATTTTATCCAACTTCCTATACTCTGCTCACTTACGTCACATTCACGTGATAACTGCGTTATACTTTTTCCATTTTTATACAGTTCTTATTTACCGTATCTTTTTGTTCCTTTCATTTCGGACACCTGCCTTCTCTTAATTAGTTTATAAAATCAAGATAACTGTGCCCATTTTTTCATTCTAACACCAGATCTAATTTATTGTTATTTTTATACCAGACCTTAATTCTGTATTTCCAAAACCACTGTATGAATTTCCTTGGGAATCTTTTCCACGTTTTTGATCTATCATATCCCACTTTACATAAGGTTGTATTTCCATATTTTTATCATAAAATGGTAACTTACAACTAAAGATAAGTGTTGGTGTAATATTAAAATTATTTTCATATATACTATTCCCAGTTTCCTTTACATATTCATTTTCTAAGTCAATTCCTAATTTAAAACCAGAAAGACTTGGAGTTTGGTAACTAATAATTCCATAATAATCTAGATAAACAGTATTTTTTCCATCTGATTTTGTTTCCTTTAAATTAGTAGGTTTCCTATAATGATTTTGAATTTCTAAACTATAAACAATTGTTCCATATTCTCCAGTATATAAAAGCCCATCAAGATTCCAATCAAAATTTAATCCTATTCCTTCTGTACCAGAAGATTTATAATTTCTTAAGTAATTGTGAATATCATTGTAATAGACACCTTCAAAGGAAATACTTAAAATCTGATTTTTTTGAGGAAAATACATTTCTTTTGTTACTCCAAAATAAATTTCATTTCCGTGTCCAACTTTAGATAACGATTCATATTTCCAACCTAAACGCATTTCTAGATTAAAATTGTAAGGAAAAATTCCTTTTCCTAAATAAATATCACTGTCAACAGAATCTTTTGTCTTTTTACTTTCAGGACTAAAATAATCTTTTTTAGTTACATCAAAATAAAATTTTAATTCATTTGATAAATTATTTAATTCTAATAGTCCCTCTAACTCATTTCTCCATTCATTTTCAGTTAAATGAGTCCTATTTCTAAGACCTTCATGCCTACCTCTCCAATGAGAATCAATGGTTAATTCTTTAAAATTACTTAAAGCAGAAATATGAATTAAGAAAAACAAAAAACTTATTATTCTCAACATAATTATTTATCCTTTCATATAAAAATAATTTAATTTTTTAAATTAAGCAATAATCTTCTATTTTTTTATTTTCATCTTTTTTCAATAATTACAATATCATTATACTATAAAGACTTTGTATGTGCAATTTTTATTTTTAATCACTCGAGTCAATGTATTGCTATAGTAAAGTTGTAATGGTTGTTCTGGTATACTAAAGTTGAAACAGCAAGTGATAGTTTGATAAAATTAAATTATTAAAGGAGCTGTTTAAAAAT
>NZ_JAMZGM010000164.1 GCF_024158605.1 Sebaldella sp. S0638
TTTCGGACACCTGCCTTCTCTCAATTAGTTTACACAATCAAGATTTTTGTGTCCACTTTTTCATACTAACACCACTGATAAACCATTGAATCCACCTAATTTCTTTAACTGATTGTTTTCATCCATTGTCGTCATACTGCTTTCAGAAAAGCCATTATTCATCATTCTTTCTGTCATGAAGTTTCTGAAGATTTTCGTCCCTTTCGGCAGATTCATCAGCATTTTTGCATCCGCCATGAAACGTTCCCCTGTAGGATACTGGATTAATTCACGTCCTCTTTCCCCTACATATGTAAGTCCACCTCTCCAGAAGTTACTACCTGTGTATGTATTTCCAGGGCCTTTACCGGAAGATGGGGGATTTATACTAATTGATGATAATTCTGCCATTTGCTGTTTTATTTCAGCTATTGCTGTGGCAAATTTTGACTTCAAGTTTGATAGAAATGCATCTGCACTGCCAAGTATCTGCTGCCATACTATTTCAAGCATTGGCGGTAAAGTTAACCATGTTAGGTATAAGTTTAGTACAGTTAATAGTGTGTTCATTGTCATTAACATGTGTTTCATTGTCATTGTCAGTATTATCATATCGTAAACTAAACTTACTTTTTGTAGGTAGTTGTCCCAAAGTAATGCTAGTGCGTTCATGTTTTCTGTTGATGAGGACTGCATTAAAGCAAGTTTTTCTTCGATTCCTGTGCCTTGTTGTGTATTTAGGGATGAGGTAGTTGCTGGATTAAAGCCTGTATTTACGCCCGTATCAATTTGGCTTGCTTGAATTCCTGCCATAGTCATTGGATTTAATTGATTATTAGCATTTTTTTCTGTTACTTTAGTTAGAGCATTTATAGGTCCCATTAAATCTATCATATTACTAGCCATTGCAGCATTTAAACTAGATGCATCCAGAACTTTTCCTTCGGCTTCTACATTTCCAAACCAACCATGTTTTTTTATACTTCCTGTATTTGGATCATATGTTTCTTTTCCATATACCATTCCCCACAGTCCATATTTAGTTTTCACCCCTGTCTCTTTATGAACAGTTTCATATGATAGGAAACCCCTATTTACAACTTTTTCATTAGTAAACCATTCAAAAGCTTTATCAGAAAGTTTCGAAAAAGATCTATGCATCTTATAAATCCCAGCTGGAGCTGCTGCTACAGCTCCTATTACCGCCGCTGGCACTGCCCCTACTCCTGTTACCGCTAAAACAGAAGCTACTGCCCCTCCTATTCCCGCTACACCATCTAAAAATCGTCCAATTTCATCTTTAGTTTCTTCTTTACTCTCACTCTCACTTGTTCCACTACCCATATTGTTAGTTATTTCCATATTGTTTAGTGCTGAATTAATTTTAGAAAGTTCACCAATAATATTAATATTATTGGCATTATTAGTTTCTAAAACATTATGTATATTTGATAACATCACATGTTTAAGAACATTCCACAAAAGATTATTATGATTCCCGATTCTCAACGAATTACAAGCAGATATCAAATACCCTTCAATATTCATCATTATCATATGACCGTTAAGAATTGTTCCCTGACATTCTTGAAGTTTAAATAAAATTCCCTGAAGTAGTCCAATTAGAGCTGAATTATCAACAAGTGTATTCGTTTCCTCATTTCCATTTGGACTGAAATTTTTTGAATCTCCTGTATCTTTCACGGTTACCTTAACGCTAGCCTTCAAAGTAGTTTCTATATTTTTAAGTTTACCAATACTCTTCTGTTGCTTTTCCAATTTTTGCAAGAGCTTATAAGTCCTATCAATACTCTGCTGATACTTCTCCATTTCAGTAAGAGGTTTTTTCGGAGTCTTCGTCTTCGAAGCCGCCTTATTCAGCCTTTTTACTCTCTCCTCCGCCTTCTTCACCTTCTCGGTATATTTCGTACTAACCTCAATATCGACCTCTACGGTTGTTTCTCTAGCCATTCTTCACCTCCTTTTCCAATTCAGATATTAAGTCCACATATTTAATCAGATCAAATACGCTGGAATTGTTTAAGTCCTCATAATTCAGATTCATTTGCAGATTATTATTTCCCCTGACTACAATTCTTGCTATTTGTTTGGATAATATATCTGAATAGGTGTAATTCAACGGGTCAAATGGCTTTATGAATTCAAAAAAACCGTTACCTCTGTCGTTACTGTAGTAAAGTCTTTCCCGGAAAAATCAAGAATATCATCTTCTCTTAACCCTGCACAAAAAGCTGCTACCTTAGCTGCAAAAGCATTATTCGCTACTAATATTAACTCCCCTTTGTTTTCCTTCTTAAATTCTTTTTCAAGCTGTATAAGCTGTCTTCCTGTAAGCTTGTCAAAATCCAGCTCTATAGTATCTGTCATTTCCCCGTTAATGTCATATGTTTTTTCCAATTTAATTTCCATATATATTATCCTCCTGATTTTATTTTTCTGATTTATTTAAAAAGATAAAGTTACTAACTTAACAGACTTTGGAATCTTTTCGCCTGGTCTATACCGTTTATGCTGCTCTTAAATCCTAATTTATCTATATTTATTATCTCTTTTCCGTCTAAAGTCACTTTGTACGCAAGACAAGAAACAACTATCTCAGTTTCTGTTTTTTCTCCGGCTTTTATAGTCCCGCCCTTGAATTCTTTTACTTTTCCTTTTATATCCACTTTAAGTCCTTTTAAAACAGCACTTCCCGTAGCAGAATCAATATGCTGCTGAGCTGCTCTCAAATGGAATGTGTGTGCCTGCTGATCGTTTATATTTGAAATATCTCCGTTTATAGCAGAAAATTTCATTACAAGATCCATTACATCTGTAGACCCTATTATAGGCTCTTCTATCTTACCGGCTATATCAAAACCTTCTATTTCAGCCACCATAAATTTTAATTCAGGAAGCGTTACCTCAGCTATCCCTGTTACTTCATTACTTCCGTCAATGTATACTTTTGCAGCATTTATCGCCGCAGGTACATGTGTACTCATATTTTATTCCTCCTATTTAAAATAATAATTTGTAATATCGTTCAGGTTATATTCCAATTCGTAAACTCCGGCCTGGAAAGGCAGAATCGGACTAAAATCTATATGCCATGTAAATTTACCTTTTTGCATATCAGTAAGAGAGTTGCTTTCTTCTCTTAATTCTATTTTCGCATCATACAAGTGATTTCCAGTTAATGTTTTCAGCCAGTCTTCCACTGTCATATTAATAGAATCTCTTAATACATTTGTAAATTTTCTGTCTATAAACTGCCAAGTGCTTAATATCAAAGTATTTGCAGCCCATTTGAACATTCTTTTTACCGGAACATAAGAATCTTTAATATCCGTTCTTGAAGGATAACAAGTGTTGTAGTTCCCCCATGAAGTCCATCCGTTTACGAAGTTCAGTGCAGTTACAATACCGTTTTCATTCAGGTAATTTGCCTGTGTAAGGTCAAGATTTATTTTTTCATATCCGTCAGCTGTTTTTATAACTAATCCGTCCATTTTATAGTTTTTATTTGATGGTGATTCAGAAGGAACTCCTCCGGCTTTGTTATCCACAGAAGCCATTAACGCACCTAAATGAAGCGACTGATAATAATATTCGTCCCCAAGTCTTACAAGACCGTAAGTCCCGATTATATCTTCATCTACAATATTTAAGCTATTTTTCCATTCAGGAATTTCCTTATATTTCTTATCCGCAGGGCAGTCTATAATTGCATGAGCCTGAAAAGCCCCGCTTATATTCTTTGTCTTTGTTTCCATTACTGCTATTACATCAGAAAGGTGTGAATAACCCGGAGCCATTACTACACCAACAGTTTTTCTGAATTTTACAAATGCCTCGTGAATTAATTCCAGACCTTTTCTGTCATAAGTTACAGGATCAACTCCGCCGATTATATCGTCTTTTGTAACTTTTGAAGGATCAAGTTTCTTATATTCCACTTTTATTTCTGATTCATTTACAAGATAGATTTCCACAAATCCGTCTTCATCATACGAAACATAATAGTCAGTCCCTTTTACAAGCTCTGTAGAACTTGCTTTATTTGTTACTTTTAATGTATCCTGTAAAATTCCTTCTGTTTCAATTACGGCTTTCTTATCTTTTACCACTGCTTCTTCTGTTATTACAGCAGAAGCATGTTTTTTAGGATCAAGTACATTTACCATAAATACCGGCCCTACACCATAAAGCGTAAAATATACCTTTGCAGCCTGTACAAGTGTATAATCCATAAGGTTTTTCGATGATCCGAAAGCCTCTGTGAATTCTGCAAGATTATTGCAGAATACTACATTATTTACGTTTTTTGTATCTTTCATATTAATCGGGGCAGTTCCCACTATAAACGGAATGGCTGTATCAACAGAAACCATTGAAAAGCCTGCCGTATCTATCTCTCTTGTATAAATTCCATGTTCTAACGCCATTAATCAACACTCCCTTTTCTCTTTTTTATTTCTGCTATTTCTTCATAGATAAAATGCAGATAATTTGATTTTTCCCTTAATTTCAAAGTTTCTTCCTTTAGAGACTCCAATGGAATAAATAATTTTCCGATATTTTCATACTCTTTGTAATTTTCCAATTCAGGCATATAGTCAAATACTGTACCGTTTAACAGTCCCTCGATATTAGGGCCTATATAAACCATTTTACCGGCTCTGCCGATTTTGATTTCTGTTTCCTGTAAATTTTCAATCATAAAAATTTTCCTCCTCTAAATTTGTGGTAAGAATGGCATCAGTGATCTGTACACTCATATCCATCCATATAAACGGATTCTTTCCATTTTCAGATAAAGTTCCTTTTACATTTCTTCTGTCTGCAATAACATTTCCGATTCTCCCGTTATTTACAACAGTGTTTTTAATGATTTCATACATTTTCACTGTTTCTTCATAGGCCTTTTCCTTATCAGAAATATTTGTTGCGATAAAAAAATGATACTTAAGGCTTTTATCTTCCTTTTCTTTTGTTACAAGATGTGTATCTTCATCAAGTTTTACCAGAATACAGGGATAGACCACATTGTCCTTATCTATATTCTCAAATGATGTGTACACTCTTGCAACTACCGGACTTTTACTTCCGCTTTCAGTTTCAAAAACGTTTTCCTTAAATAAATTCCGTAAAGCGTCAAACAGAGTATTCTCTACTTCTAAAATCATATCTTTTACCCTTTCTGTAAATTATTGCGAAAATTATTTACTTCATTATGAAATCAGCCCCTTTCCGTTTATTTATGAAAACATAAATATATCAATGCCGTACCTGGTTTATTCGGAGAATACGTTAAAAAATAACTGATTTTTGTACCCTGATTGATATATTTATTATTTTCACAAATTTTAGTTTAAGTTTTATTCCGGCATTGACTAAATATAATTTGATATATTCTTCAAACAGTATTTTGGTTCTTCTATATCTGGAACCATTGGAAATACCGAATTTGAATTTATCAAATGCCTGAATTTTTAAAACAAAAAAACCCCGGCATATATCTCTATATACCAGGGCTGCTTGAGCCGCATACCGGTTAAGGACTTACATATAGTAAGTTCAACTATTCGTCCGGCTGTTTAATTGTCGTTTATAATGAGTAAAGTCTTTCGCTTCGTTGCTTAAATGCAATGTTAATATTAAAAAAATATTTTCATTTTTATTGATAATTCTTTTTGAAAAATATTAAACACCTGAATATTTTCAAAAAATCTTTTATTTTCTGTATCTTTCCTATAATTATGCGCTTTATTTATTGTTATGATTAATTATACAACTTTCATTGCTTTTTGTCAAGATTTTTTTTGAAAAATTTTTTATATTTTTTCTGTACCTGTCTTTTCAGCTTTTGACAGTTTTATTGAATAAATACTCTTTTATAAATTCAAATCCATATTCAAAATGCAATTCACTGCCAAGTAGTAATTCTTCCAGCATTAATTCTGTTATTTCAAAATAATCTTTCAAAATCTCCGGACTATATTTTTTCTTAAATTTAGTTTCTAACTCCAGTATTTTAGCACTTAAATCTTTCATTTTTTCATTTTGAAAAACTGTTTCTTCAATTATTTCCCCTAACTCTTTACTTAATTTCATGTTTTCCCCTTTCATTCTTAAATAAATATTTTTGATTTCACAATCAAGCAAACTACCTAAACTAAAAAGTTTACTATAAATTGACGAACTTTTATGAAAAGTGTATAATATCCAAGTAGGGTGTAATTATACACTATTTGAGTTGATTTAGGTCAACTCTTTTTTATATTTTTTCACTATGCGTGATCGTTAAAAAGAAGATAATCACTAAAAGTTTTCAAATTTTTTTCATTAATATTGTTTTATTTTCAAAATCATAGATTATTTCCACTTTTCTGTCATCATAATCTATTTTCATATCTCTGATCCATTTTGCCGGCACAGCCACCCTGAAGGTATCTGCTCCACGCCCGTCTTTGGATACTTGTATTAGTCTTTCTCTTCTTTCAGTTTTATCAGCCATCTTTATATTCCTTTTATGCATAATTTATTTGTAGGATGCAATTATACATGTTCGGAATAAATCTTCATTATTCCATATTCTTCCCCCTTTATATTAATTTATAATTATGATAACTCTATGCGTGATTTTTGTAAAGCGGCAAGGTTTAAATATTGTTGAATTTATTCAAAATCCAGCGGCTTTAAAATATTAAGTTTCTCCCAGAAAATACAATGATTTTTAACAATTTAATATATGATTTAATGATAAAATTTCAATTGGTTTCACTTAATTAAAAATGTTATAATTAATGCAATAATTTATAGGTGGGGAAAATATGGCAGGAATCAAAGGAAAAAGTGGCGGGGCAAGACCCGGTTCCGGGAGGAAAAAAATTGCAAATAGGGATAAGTATATTTCGAAATCTGTTGCTTTAAAACAATCTGACTGGGAAAAAATTGATAAAATTGTCCTTGAAAAAGGTGTCACACGTAATAAATTTATTAGCGAAATCGTGTTGAAATATTTAAACACTTTAAATTAATTATTTGAAAATTGTTATTTATTTTTTTAAATAAAAATGTTATAATAATTTCACTAATAAAATGTAATGGTCAAGCAAAATGGGAACATTAGGATCCAAAGAAATTGAATCTAGCCTGGTAAGGAGTAATAAACCCA
>NZ_JAMZGM010000165.1 GCF_024158605.1 Sebaldella sp. S0638
GTACTCAATCAACGTACACGGTTTCTGACTAAAATATGTCAGAGACCTTTTTTTATCCCTATAAAATGCCCTTGATTATTACTTTTTATTCTTCAATATCTATTTCATCAATCAGTTGCTTATTAAATCGTTCTTTTTCTTCGTCAGTCAGTTCCCGAATTTCCTTTTCGACATACTCGCCTTGCCCCCATTGATAAAGGATTCTGTAAACATATTCAGTTAAATCTACATCTTTCAAATAGTCTAAATCTCCCTTTTTATAAAGCTTTGCCGATTCTTTAAATACTCCGTTATAAGTAATTATCTGTCTACCTTTCAAAGCTTTATACATCACGTCAAATACTTCTTGAGACATCAAATAATCTGAATCTTTTGACGAATATTTTGCTATCTCTGCTACTCCCTTTTTCATATCTAATTTTCTTACATCTACTTGGGTTATACTTTCATCTCTTTTTGCATTTCGCCACATTTCAAGCCATGTATCACGTTTTATATAATTATTTGAAAAATAATTTTTCTTAACAGCTAACAAAACATGAAAATGCGGATGATATTTATTATAATTTGGATTTTTATCTCCAGCATATAAACCAAGATTATCATAGTATTTTTTCTTTTTCTTATACATTTCTTTAGTAATTTTTTTACTACCGTCATAAACAATCTCAAGTTTTCGAATATAACCAACAACAGCACCTCTAAAAAGTTTTAATTCAGAAAATCTTTTAAAAGCTTTATTATAATCAGTTATTTCATCAGCAAGATTATCGGACGTTACGTTTGGAGAAGTCAAAGTCAAAAATAAAAACTGACAATTATTTTCTAAATATTTAAGCATAATTGATATTTTCATAGCGTCTTTTCTAGCAATTTTATAGGCACACATAGCACAAAATCTATTTTTACAAGAATTTGAATGTACCAATCTTTTCTTCTCCTTTCTTTCATCAGTGTGAAATAATAGAAAAGAGCCACACTCATGAATACGATTTAAATTTTTATCAGAAACTTTATTTTTTATAAATTCTTGAAGTACTTGATTTTTTATTTTTTTTGTTTTATAATCCATATGTAGATGAGCTCCTTTCTATCAAAGGAAAACTCAAGTTTTATCAAATTTTTAATTTAAAATAAAATTAAATTTTTAAAATAAAAAAGAGTATTCTTTTGAATGATATTTATTATATTGATTCTCGCAAAATTATTATAACAAGATATCCATAAAAAGACAAGCTCTTTTTTTTTATTAGAACATTGAAAATATTGGTTTTAAATGAGTTTCTTTAAAATCGAAATAGTACCCCTTATTATTAAAAGAAGTAAGGAACGCGAAAAACAAGGGCTTGAGCCCACTTTCAAAAATACAAAAAAAACAGGTCAGTGAAAACCTGTATCAAAGTCAATAAAATCAATGAAAATTAGCCTTTTAATCAGGGCTAATTTTTTTTCGTTTTATAAAAAAAGTTAGTCCAAAAATTTTTAGAATAAAAATTTGGCAAATAAAAAAGGATATTCTGTTAAGAATATCCAGATGAGCTCTCAATTTTATACAAATTTAAAATAAAAACAATTAAAATCAAAAATATAATATCACAAATAAAATCATTATTCAAATGTTCCGTGCTAAACTCGCACGGCGAATTCCAAAAAATTTTTTACAAAAATATTTAGGAATTTCAATTAAAAGCAGAATAGTATAAAATTTTGTCCCTCAGAATTCCAAAAACAACTTATTTTCAATTTTTTTTCATATCAACTAACTTCACTTAGATAAAAAAATAAAAATGCTTAAAATGGAAATTTGAGCCTTTAAAAGATATTTCTTATTTTGTAATAAAAAAAAGCCCCGTAGGGCGAGGAATGCACTATTGCACAACTTTAGTAATAATCATAAATAATATGATTACAACAAGGAATCTGCTCATAACATTCCTCCAATCATTTAATAATTGGCTCGGCTAAGAGCCTTTTTTTATTATATTAAAAAAACTGGAACATAGTCCAGTCTTTTTTTAGCCGATTTATTACTAAATGATTGTTTTTCATAGTTATTATACCACAAAAAATAAAATTTTCAAATCATGATTATTTTATAATTTCAATGCTTTTAATATCAATCAAACCGCCTTTTTTATTACTCTTAGCTGTAATTTTTATTTCTTTAGCACTTAATTTTCCAGTCCATTTTTTAAAGACTGTTTCGGATATCCTGACATCATCTGCAGTTACATCATTTTCAAAAATAATATAATGTTTTCCCCTAAAAACAGCACCTTTCTTATAAGAAAATCTTTCATCTACAAACTTATCGTTTCTTGCAGGTCTCCGAACTCCTTTAACAGCTCTTTTTTGTTGTGCTATCTTCATGTTTTTATCAACTAACACTTTTGATTTTCCAAACATTAAACCAACTCCTACCTTTCAAATCCTTTTTCTTTCTCTTTCTTCTTAGCAATCTCTTGTTGTTTTTGTGCTTTTATCAATAAATTTCTTTCTTTTGTTTCTGCCGTTCTTTCCTTTTTTTCAAACTTTTTAAAGTAATGAACTAAAGATTTACCATTGAAATTATGCTCTGTCAAAAAATTATTTAACTTTTCTTTTTGTTTATCTATTTCTTTTTCGTACTTATCGACTAAAGAATTTATCTTTGTTTTTAATTTATTAATTTCTTTTTCAAGCATTGAATTTTCTTGTCTTAACTCATTGCTTTTATCTAAATATGGACTCAATAATTCATTATGTGTTGCTAAGCGTGAGTTTTCTTTTTTCAATTTCTCATTTTCTTGTTTATATTTATCTAAAACTAAATCAATCTTAGTAACTTCAATTGCTTTCGTTGCAATTTTTTTCAAATCTTCTTTTTCGATTGATACTTTTGAATTTAAAATATTGCCTTTAGCATTTTGATAGATCTGTTGAATTTCTTTTTTTTCTTCCAGTTTATAATTATAATTTTCAGCAGTTTCTTTTTTAAATTCATCTAAGCTTTTATGGATTTTATTTGTTATTTCTTTCTTCTTACCACGCTCTAATTCAGGAAAACTTTTTGATATTTTTTGAAAATATTTATCTTGCATTTGCTCTAAATCTTTTCTATTTCCGACCACTTCTTTTGCCGAAAGTTTACCCTCTTTTGTGATAGGAACAAGATTAATATGCATGTGAGGAGTAGTCTCATCTTTATGAACAATTGCAGAAAAAATATTTTTTTCTCCGAAATATTCTTGTGCAAATTCCAAACTCTTTTCAAAAAATTTTCTCTCATCTTCATGAGATAATTTATCAAAAAAATCTTTGTCAGAAGTAAAAATAAGTTCAACATTTTTAACTGCATCTTTCCGAATTGTTTTTGTACCTTTATAATTTTTTTGGATAATATGTTCCGTATCACGAGAATAATTTTTTGATTCAATTAAGTGATAATTATCTTTCGTTTTCTCCAAATTAATATCTTCATTTGAATAACTTTTGTGATTTCTTTCATTGTGGTTTTGAGAAAAATGTATCTGATGTGATTTCAATTTTTCGGCTCTCATTATGGCATAACTCATGACCTATTACCTCGCTTTTTTATCGTAAATTGACAGAAATATCTCTGTAAAATTTGCGGTGACTTTTTTATAAGTCTAACACACTAGACTTTACAAGTAAAGTCGTGTGTAAGGGGATATCCCCTTAACCCCTTTAAAATCAACGTTTTTTATTTTCTTATTTTTATCGTTTTCACTTAAAAATAAGTTAACAAAAAAACATCTAAAAAATACCGTCACAAAGCTGGCACAAACTTTGTGTATAGATAAGCTATATAAAATATATCTTTAAAAGTTTGATGCACAAAAAAATATTTTGTGATTTTTTCATATACTAAAGATTTTGATTTATATAATATTAAAAAAATAGCATTTATAAAATATATAAAAATATGTTTATATTTTTATAACCCTATATATTTTTAAATTTATGGGAATTATAACCACAATTTTTGAAAAAAATTGTGCTTTAAAAATTCTTATTTTCATTTTTTATGACACATAAATTTCAAAAATTTATGTGAATTACTTTCACTATTTTTTCAAAAAATTATGTCTTTAAATTCCAAAATTTTACAAATTTAAATCAAAATATTTTTTCTTCTTTTCGCCTAAAAAGTCATAAATTTTATTTTTATTTTTCCTTAAAAAGCATTCTTAAATTTTTTTTTATAACTCCAAATTTTTATTTTTCATTTTCAAAAATTTACAAAAAAAAGAGATATTTTTTTTCAAAAGTATCTCTTAAAAAAATTTTTTATGCCGACTTTTTTATCATTTTAAATTTTTTATTTTTCAAAATTAGTTAGTTTTATTTTATAAAAATTTCTCTGCAAAGTTTCCTTTTTTTCTTTAAATTATTTTTTTTAAATTCGATATTAGAAATAAAAATGGTACCGTATAAAATAAAATATATCGTGTTATAAAAATATCTATTTCTGTTTTTTTCTTCCTAAATTTTGAGAAAAAATAACAAAAAATTACTGTCATCGTCAAACATATTTGAGCCATTATCAAATAATTTTCATATCTTATTTCCCATAAATATTTGAAAATTAATACTGCTCCTAATACTAACAGGAAAAAAATTAAAAACATTATATAAATTGTCATTCCAGCTTTTTTCCATTTTACATTATCCCCGAATTCATCTGATGTCAAATACTCATACAACTTTACTAAATACAATATCAAAGGTGTTGCTAAAAAAATATATATTGCCAAATTTATTAATATTCCCATTCTACCTCCTACCTAAACTGTGAAAATATTGAATCGATTCTCTTAACAAGAAAACAAACAACTAACGTATAACCCAGTATCCACAACACTTGCATATAATCCATGTTTTTAATTGCTTCTGCTTTTAATACTGCTTTAGAAAGTAAACCATTCGCTACACCTACCATCATTAAAGTAATTATAATCTTTAAACCACAGCTTACCATTACACTGGCAGGGTTTGTTCCATATTTTGCTGTTATCTTCCCAACTTTTAAAGGAAATAGTCCAAAGCTTAAACCTACTGCTATGTAAAATATTATTGTTGTTGAAAATATTTCATAACAAATCTGTAAATATGCCACTGTCATTGCTATTAATACAACCAATAAGAACAAGAAATATATTGCTGTTCCTGTTGGATTAAATATGACATTCAAGGTTAATTTGAAATCAAGCAAAGCATTTAAAATACTCTTTACATTTGCTATATAAATATCTATAAGACCGTCTATTGACGGGTTTTCAACTCCACTTAATGTTTTAGCAACTTCAGTAAACATATCAAAAACCATTTGCATTAATTCTAATGAACCGCCTATTATATATGCGAAAAATGTAAATTTTGAAAGTCTGAATATTGTTTCTTTCATAAAATTTTCAGTCTTATTCAAATATGAACCTATCGCAAACACAGCAAAATCAATAAGAAATATCAATGTCAAGAATGGAATTAAACTTTGTAAAAGGTTTGTAACTCCTTTATTTACATAGTCTTTAAACTCTTTTGCTATTTCATCAAAGCTTATATTTCTTGTAAAATCCTTGTTATATGTCAACGGGTTACCTGATCCGACAGCCTGTCCGTCTGGTGCCGTTACAACTCCATCAGCATTAACTGGTGTATATCCATTGTTAATTAAGACCTGTGTTGCACTCGTTGCCCCTAAGTAATGAGAGTTTTGAGATAAGTCAACAACTCTTCTAACAACTCCATAAGCTTTTCCTCTTGCATCAACAATTTCAACTTTACCATTTCCAAGGTTAGCAACCACAATCCCAACGTGACCAGTAGTCCCTGATGAATAAGGCGAAAAATGAACAATATCTCCAGGTTTCAATGAGTTATAATCATTTTTATTAATTATTGTACCACTAGCACGATATAAGCCGTTTGCAGTCGTTCCATAATCTGATTTTTTACCAGAAATTGAAGTCATACCGACACCGTTAATTGCACGGCTAACAAGACTTGAACAATCGAAAGTATTTGAACCAAAACGATTATTCATATCATAGTTAGCTCCAACTTTCGAAGTAGCCCAATTAACTAAATCTTGTCTGAACTTTGTATCATCATAGGTTTGATTAGCAAAACCAAAAATAGTCATTGCAAAAAATAAAATAAATAAAATCTTCTTCATAAACTACCCCGCTGGTCCTGTTACTTTTCTAGGATATTTTGAAAGTATATTTAAATTCTTATCTAACTCAACAAATGTTTTATACTTAGTATCCCAAGCAAAGTAGAAATTTTTGTCAGGTCGATTTGGCATTTTATAAAAATTTCTTACAACAAATATTCCGTTTTTATACTTTTCAAAACCACTCCTTTCCATTCCATTACTGCTACAGTCACCACATTCAACATCTAAATACCATTTCTTACCCTGATTAATAAACTCAAACTGTCCATTAACCCACTTTCCCTTTAGTTTATCAAGATTATCTTTACCATCAGTTGTTAATTTTTCAGCAAAAATAACCATTCCTAAAAGAAACATAAAACATAACATGATTTTTCTCATGTAATCACTTCCCTCAAGTATTATTTACCATAATATTTTTAACCTCATAATTTCCTTTTTAAGCCTTTTTATATTCTTTTCCTTTCTTATATCACCTCCACTCATTAAAAAGTAAAAATCAAGGGCATTTTGTTTATTTAAATGCTATTCAGCATACAAGTAAGCAGATAAAAATCCTGCTTTGAAACATTTATATAAAAGATTCATCATTTTATCTATTTGTTCATCTTTAAAATTTTCTGAATATATTTCAGAAAAATCACTATTCTTAAATACTAAATTACTGAAACTATCATTTATTAAACAATTAATTTCTCTATCCAATTTTGGTATTTTCATCTTTTCTACCTCCAAGTTTGATTTTTTAGTCAAATTGGGATAAAATGCTTACGTTGGTACTCAATCAACGTACACGGTTTCTGACTAAAATATGTCAGAGACCTTTTTTTATCCCTATAAAATGCCCTTGATT
>NZ_JAMZGM010000166.1 GCF_024158605.1 Sebaldella sp. S0638
ATTTTACTTAAGAAATAATCACTTCCAAAGAATCTTGATAAATCTATATACTGACTTCTTGTTTCCAGTAAATATTTCGAATTCGGGTCTTTACTCTCTGTAAATAATTTACTTTGAGAGCTCGTAAATACTCCCGGATTAAATGGTATTGTTCCTGTCGTTATTATATCTATTACTGCCGTTCTATCTACATGGACTGATACTGGATCATAATACAAGTCTACATCCACATCTTTTGAAGTTATTGTACTGGGGTCTACTACTGCTCCTGTTCCTATTTTACTATAATCATATCCGTTATTTATTGTTGGTGTTCCTTCTATTATTACATTGTTACCTTCTATTAATGATACACTGTCTGCTATGTTATAGTCTCTTGATGCACTTGACAATCCTCTGTCTATTTTTGCATTATAATAAGTTATTGTATGCGACCCACCTGTGCTTGCATATGTTTCAAAAAACTTCACCGTTTCATTTCCATCATAGACTTTTATCGTTGAAACATCTGTCACATTTTCTATTTTTTCTACCTTATCCGTTATTCTTAATGTTCCCCCTGAACTTATTTTGGAATTTCTATTCTCTATTTCCTTTACATCTAATGTTAAATTCCCTCCTGATAGGATTCTTCCTCCTTTTGTTACCAGTTTACTTGTATCAACATAACCTTCTAATACCTTTGTACTATATTCCGTTGTTGAATCTCCTACATTTGGTACTGTTATTCCTGAATAATAGAAATTATATGGATTTGAAGAATTATTATCCAAGACCTTTTCATAGGCATTATCATAATCAACAGCACTTTTGTAATTATCCAATACTTTCCAATTATCCAGTTCTGTTATTAAACTACTGTTTCCTGTCTGGGCATATGTATCATCAAGGTTCCGCCATACACTTTCATAAATATACTGACCGTCCCAAGTTATCCAGTAAAGTCTATACTGTCCTGATACTTCCCCACTGTTCAAAAGCTTATTACCACTTAACAGGATATTTCCTCTGCTGTCTATTATTCCTCTTGTATTATCCAATAAATTAAAGCCTGTTATATTTAAAGTTCCCTGACCTACTATTTCACCTTCTGTATTATCTACATCTCCTGTCAGGATATTTAGTTCGTTATCACTATATATTGAAGATCCCTGATTTACAAGTTTTGTTCCTTCTATATCCAGTTTATCAAGAAATATTATCAAATCCTTATTTTCAATGTTATTTCCCGATAATTTACCTCTTTCCCCTTCTATCATAGAATTATTTAATATATTTCCTGTTGCAAGTAACTCCACATTACTCGCTGATATTGTTAAGTTATTAGTAATATCTATCCCTGATAACCTTAATAACCCCGAACTTATTGTATTCCCATTATTGGTTATATTAAGTCCTGATATTAATAAATTATCTATTCCTTGGATTTTTCCTTCTAGTAATAAATTTCCTGTCATACTTAGATTAATATCATTACCTCTTATTGTCCCTGTTGCATTATCATATGAAAACAGGCTCTGTAAATTTATTGTTGTTGACTCTATAGAACTTCTATTTATTAATGACGAGTTATTTAAGTTTATACTACCATTCGAAGCTAACTTCCCTGTATTATTTAAACTTGTATTATTTGCCGTTATTACTTCTTCTGCTAGTATCTGTCCGCTGTTAGTTAATACCGGTGTTGTTATTTCTATATTTTTGGAAGCTATTATTCCCTGGTTATTTATATTATTACTTCCTTTTAATTTAGATGTCTCCACTACTGTTATCTTATTTGTATTTGATATATTTGTACTCTCTACATCTAAATATGTTGTTACTATTTCACCAGTATTGCTAAAAGTAAAGCCTTTAGATACTATTTTATCTGATACTTTTAGTGTTCCTGTATTTGCTAAATCTTTTGTATCTACTAATCTCCCTACATTTATTACATTATGATTTTCAAGATTTGAAGATATTATAAAACTTCCATTTGTATTTATTTCTCCATGATTTACTGCGTTACCAACTGTATTTATTCCTTCTACTGTTGATACTTTTCCTGTACTTTTATTCTCAATATTTTTTGTACTCAATTTCTTATTTGTTACTACTTCCCCACTGTTATTAAGGTTCTCTACATTAATATTATTCTCTGCTGTAAGTTTCCCAGTATTCACTGTATCTTTAGCTGATAATTCCCCTGTTGTCTGGACACTTCCTGAATTAGTCAGGTTTTTATCTATTTTAATGCTGTCTTTTCCATAGAGTGTTCCCGCATTATTTGTGTTTCCTTTTATGTCTAAGTCTTTATCAGATATAACTTTACCTGTATTAGATACATTCCCGTCTACTGTAATCCCGTTCTCACTTTGTAAATCCGATTTATTAGTTAAGTCTTTTCCTACTTTTACGGAATTCTTTCCGTATACTAATGAATCTGATTCCAGATTACCTTTTATTTCCAAGCTTCCTTCTGATATTAACTGACCCTTATTTTTTGTGTCTCCACCTATAGTTACATTGCTTTTTGAATAAAGGTTAGTTTCATTGTTCAAATTTCCACTTATTTCTATTTCCTGTGCCTGTGTTCCACTTCCTCTTAATGTTGTATTATCCGCTTCTACTGTTAGTCTTCCTTCTGTGTATGTTGAACCTTCCTGTGTGAAATTCTTTGCCTTTATATCAACACTTTCAGTTCCTTGAACTTTCGACAAAATCAAACTTCCGTCAACATTGATTTTAAGCACCTTTTGGCTTATCATATCGCCCTTAACAGCAATATCCGTTCCAACTGCTTTTAGGTATATATTACGACCGTAGATTCCACCTACTACTGATGATGATATTAATACTTCTCCGGGATTATCTCCCTGCTTTATTACTTCCTTCGTTCCTGTATTATAATCATATTGTCCGCCTATTAAAGTTAAGTCATTTCCATTTAATTGTCCATTTACCTGAATACTCTTTGCAAGTAAGCTTAAGTTCTCTGCTGCATTTCCGTTAAAGCCTGCTCCTATTTCTATTCTACCATTCCTTACCATTATTGTCATTAAATCATCACTTACATGACCTGTTGTAAAGGTTACATTTCCAAATCTACCTGCTAAGCCCCCGTTTATATACAAACCATTCGGGTTGCTGAAGATCATATCCATTTTTCCCGTACTCGCTGCTTCTATAAATCCATTTATCACTGATGGGTCTTTATGTACTCTTATTAGTACCGCCCTTGCCGGATTTCCTGTATAATTCTCATTTGGAGCTATTATTCCTCCGAGTTCACTTCGGTAACCTGCTCCTTCTTTCGGTGATATATTATTCAATATCAGGTTTTTCTCATCAACGCTTAGTCTATCAAAATCATTAACTGAGATACCCGTATTCCCCGGATTTGAAAGTTCAATCATCGGGGTTCCATTAGGGGCTGTTATCACTCTTGCTGTCGAACCATCCCTTGTTTTTATTAATTCATTCGCAAAGGTCATACTATTTAAGAACATTACCAATAACATTCCTATTGCTATATTACGTTTTATAAACTTATTCCATTTCCTTTCCTTCATTATTTCCTCCTTATTTATCAAAAAAATCAACATGTATAAAATATAAATTTGGTTACAGAGTTTTCCATAGCTTTATCTTTATTTTCCATGTTGATTTTTTACTTTTTTTATTCTTTGAATTATTATATAATTTCCTTTGTTTTATGTCAATAGTTTATTACATCTGTGTGAAGTTTACCCGAACTTTTTTCTCTAAATATTTTCTTAACTCACAATTTTGTGTTATAATATTACTAAATTTTTAAATCAAGGAGATCATTTATGAAAAAAATAATTTTTATTATGCTTGCTTTATTTTCTACATTCTTAATTGCCGAAAAAACTCCAACTTATTCAAACTTAAATGACATTAAGAGTTTTTCTTTTTATTCTGGTAACACTCTAAATAAGATTGATTCATTAATAGCAGTCATTCCTTCTAAAAATAAGTATTACGTCAATGCTGATAAATTAAAAACAAATCTGGACATTTATACAGTCAATAGCATAATCAATAGCTCTAATCGTCTTTTAGAAATTTCAAAAAATAAAGATTTTAATATTAAATCTGCTATTTTGATGAATACTCCTATAACTATTGATAGAGTACAAAAGAAGAAATTTAACACTATTTCTTTAAATGATGGTTTTATCGAGGATATGTTTAAAAGAGCTTCTGAAAATGAAAATTTCCTCACAACTACTCCTGAGCAAGACATTATATTCATAAATATCAATTTGCCTTAACTCATTGCCTTTAAATAAAAAGACACTTTTAATCTAGTGTCTTTTTATTTAAAAATTTATTTTCTTTATCCTCTGGCAATAAGTCAAATTCATCATTTATTATTATCTTTCCTGTCTCTAATTCTACAGTTGGTGTGTTTTTTATGACGCTACACTCTACATCAAAACCTGATTCTAATATTCCTTCTACTGACATTCCCATTACCATACATCCTATTTGCGTCCCAACTATCTGCTCTAAGTTAATTTTCTCTCGATATTCTTCGTATAGTTTTTCATCCAAACATTTCATCCCTAATAAAGCATATACTTTTCCAGCTACTGTTTCCGAAGTCAAAAACAGTTCCGTTAATAGCTCTTCGGAATACGATATATTCTCAAACGCCCATCTAGTCAAGGGTTTTTCCCCAGCAATTCCTACTCCTGATGAATCAACGCCATTAGAATTTTTCAAAAGAATCATACTCTCATCTATCGTCAAATTTCTAAAACTTACTTTATTTTCATTATATTTTTCATAGATAGATTGTAATATTGTCTCCCTTTCTTTCTGCTTTTTCGATTCTTGTTCACTAATTTGAGTTGCGTTTATAATAACTACTTTAAATAGCATTACCAATATTACTAAAATTATTTTTAATTTTTTCTCCAACTTAATACCTCCAATCTCGCATTTGAATTATACACTATTTATTTGATAAAAAAAAGAACCTGAATTATTCAGGTTCATCATCTTTCAATTTCTCTAATATATTTCCTATCTTTTTGGGCATTTTTATTCCCATTATTGATAAGTTCTCTAATATTGATATTCCTTCCGTTCCTATTACATAACACAGCATTATTGTTCTGAAACTTAGTCCTGCATCATCTAATACTGTTACCTTATCAAGTCCCTCTCCCACTCCGATAGCTACCAAATACATCGTTTTCCGCAGTATTCCCTTCCAACCTTTGTTAGAATTTATACTCTTTGTCATTACTCCTTTTGACAGTCCTGTTACATAATCTAATAATATGAACATTCCTGCAACTATTAACAATGTATCTGCTCCACCCAAGAAATATACTGCTATGCTTCCTATTACTGTTAATACTGTAGATATTTCTAATTTCGTTGTCATTTCTAAGCTCTCCTTCCTACCACTTGATGCCCGCTTTTATTCCTACTCTTGCCTCTTCAAGCTTATTTATCTGACCTTCAATATACCCTTCCAGGTATCCTCTGTCTTTTTCTGTTATTTTGAGATTTGTTGTGGTATTGAAATCCTTTGTGGTATATTTTGTATTATTTAATATGTTATCTACTGTCTTGGATACTATTACATCAGGTATGCTGTTTATTACACTGTCCTTATTATTTGTAACTACTACTTCTTTTGCTACTTCCAATAAATCTATTTCCAGCCAGAATAATTCTATTATAAATTTCCAGACTTTATTTCTTGTACTGCTTAATGCCCATGCTCTTAAAGTATTCAGAAGGACTGCCAGTTTTACCTTATTTAATAGCTTACCACCTTTGATATCTAACATTTTTACCAGATATTCAGTAATGTCTTTTAATTTCTTTTTCTTGTACAGGAAATATATTCCTGCTACTGCTATTACTACTGCCAATATTATATATATTTTCATTTTTGATACCTCTTTCTTCTAGTTTTTAAAGGATGTCCTTAATATCCATTTTAAGGACATTCTCTATTTTATTACTTTCTAGCCCTTTATATATTCTTTTATTGCTGATACCAGAGCTCTTGCTAACTCTGCCTTTTTTTCATTTCCTCTTTTGAGATCCCCGTCATTTGTTATGAAAAATGATTCTAACATTACAAATGGAACTTTAGTATCTCTAAACATTGTCCACCCTCTTTGATTCAATGCATCAGCATTATCTAAAGGTTTTCTCCTTATTTTGATTCCCCTGTCTGGCAACCCTAAAACTCCTACCAATCCTTTTTGAATCAGTCCTGCAAGCTTTTTGCCTTTTTCGCTTGTATGCCAGTACAATGTCTCTGTTCCAGAAGCTTTTATATCACTGTTTAGGTGAAAAGATAAAATAATATCATCTTTTCCTGATTCTTTATTTAAATCCTGGACTAACTTTGTGATGCCGGTATCTCTAAAGACTATCTGGTTTTTAATACCCTCTTTCTTTAATTCTGATAACAGATAGTTTTCTACAAAATCCTTATTCCACATAAATTCATTCATCCCGGTTTTGGAATTCACAGCCCCGTAGTCTATTATTTTTTTCCCGCTAGCCGAAGTTTTGCTTCCTCCGTGACCTACATCAATAAGTACTTTACCACTCCAATTGATTGGATTTATAGACTTCTCAACTTTCACAGTAAACAGTGTCATGAATTCCTCTGTTGTTTCTCCTATTCCGGTTATTTTATAAGTTTGTCCTGATTCTTCAAATTCTACCCCTATTAATTCTTTCGGGTCTTTATATCTGTGTTCCATATTTCCTCCTTTAATCATTCGTTATGTAAGAAAAACTTATATGTTGAGCAAACTCAACTTTTCTTGTTGTTGCTGTGGCATAACCGCCAATTACCATATTACCTGAGCTTGTTAATGATATATTGGGAATTACATTAATATCTGA
>NZ_JAMZGM010000167.1 GCF_024158605.1 Sebaldella sp. S0638
ATTTCAAAACACCTCTTTCTTTTTTTATTATATCATTGTTTAGATTTTGGTGTTCCTACTTTACTATAGCACTACAGGCCCGCCCTGATCCTCTGTCATTGGATTGAACACATCTTCAAATTTATATACTGATGCATGTGTCCCTGTTGTGAACCCGCTCATTATTCCTATTGGATCAATTGTATTAAATGTTGGTGCATAGAATTTTACCGCATCTGATACGAATGCCGCTCCAGCATCTGATGTTGTTGTAGGTGCTGTTATTGTTGACGGGTCTACTTTTATAAGGATATCTATTCCTTTTGTTTCAAAGTTTTCCGATACTTTTACTATTCCGGCATTTATAATGCTTGGTATTTTATAATTTGTTCCTCCATATGATACCTCTGTTGAGCCTGTTATCCCTCCGGCTATACTCATTGTTCCGCTGTTTATTATTGTTGATCCCCCTCTTAATACTACTGCACTGCTGTTATTACCGTTTACTGCTATTTCTCCCTGATTGTCCAGTGTTGAATTTATATTCAGCATTATTCCTGTTGAATCATCGTTATTTAGTGTTATTATCCCGTGGTTTACTATTTCTGATGTTTTATTACCGTAGATTCCTATTGAATTCTTTCCTCCAAGTGTGATATCCCCGTAGTTTTCCACTTTGCTGTACTCTGCAAATATTCCTATTGCTCCCTCAGAGTTGCTTGATATATTCCCATAGTTCTTCATTGGTGTTTGTGCCTTTTTTGTATAAATTCCCACTCCGTTTGCACCTATTGCGATATCCCCGTGGTTTTCCAATACTGAATTATCTGCATATATCCCTATTGCATAGGTATTTTGTGCAGAATCATCAGGATCAATTATTATTGAATCTCCTACAGATATATTTCCAATATTATTTATGCTTCCACCATAATTATAGATTCCCATGTTAGCCTGACCGGCTGTTCCTGTTATTGCCGCACTGTTTGTTATTGTCCCGCCGTTTTCACTGTAAATACCCACATTGTTAGAGCCTGTCATTGTAACTTGTCCGTTATTTGCTATTGTTCCTGCTCCATCTGCATATATAAGTACCGAATTCTCACCTAACGCCGCCGCTGTATTGTTTACCAGACTGCTTCCTGACTGTATTACATAAGCATAACTTCCGTCACCAATTGCAGTCACACCGTTATTTACTACATTTGCTCCGTTTAATGCATATACTCCTACTCCGTTATTTGCTCCTGTTTCCAATGAAGAACCTGCATTTAGATTCACAGTTCCCCCGTCGGCATAAATACCTGTTCCGTTTGATCCTGCTTTTATCCGACCATTTTGTACTGTAGTTCCTGACTTACTGTATATCCCTATTGATGATATTCCTGCTTCCACTGTTCCGTTGTTTGCTATTATATTCCCGTTATTTTCACTGTATATTCCTATTGATGGATTTAGAACATTTGTTGAATTCCCTACTTTTATTTCTGCTCCTGAATTATTATTTACTGATACGGAATTTGCACCTGTAGAATATATCCCTATTGCTTTATCACCGCTTAGATTAATTATTCCTCCATTTTCAATAGTTCCTGTTATATTATCAGAAAACATTCCCACAGAGTCTGAACCTGTTCCTGTTATCGTTCCGGATATATTCTTTATATCAGTTCCATTTTTCAAAACTATCCCCTGAGAACCTGTTCCCAGATTGATAGTTCCGCTGTTTGCTGCCGAAGACCCGGTTCCTGATGTCATTAATCCTGCTGAGCTGTTCCCTGTTGTTATAGTCCCTTTATTGCTTATTCTTGATCCATTTTTACCGTATATACTTACAGAATTATCTCCCAAAGATATAATTCCGTTGTTTTCCCCGTCTGTATTCGCTGTCATTCCAGCGGGAACAGTTCCTGTGTACTGCCCGTCAAGAGATATTGCAGCTGTATTTACTGCTCCCGGATTTGAAGTAACAGTAGATCCGTCAAGATATACTGCTGAATTTTTTCCTGACACAAGTGTACCGTTTGATGCCAAGCTGCTGTTTCCAGTGTATGTTACAGCTCCTTGAACTATATTTCCTAATGTATATGTAGATCCTGCTGCTGCAGATACTGTAAAATTGTTATTTATTGTTGTTCCTGCTGCTGTATCCATATTAAATAATACTGCATTCTGCCCGTTTATATCTATATTCCCGTTTCCTGTCCATAAATTGGTATTCCCGCTAAGGTATAATCCCAGTGCATTATCACCATGAAGATTTATATTCACACCATTTAGATACAAGTCACTGTCTTTGGCATAAATACCCACTCCGTTTTTACCTACAGTTATAGTCCCGGCTCCTGAAACCTGTATTTTATCTGTATATACTCCGATTCCGCCGTCTGAAGCCTCTACATCTATTATTCCCGATCCCAGATTCAGAACTGCATCACTTACAGCAAGACCTTTATTATTATTCAAATATATTCCCACAGCCTGTGATCCAGCATTAGCTGTAATTTGCCCTGAGTTTGTTACATTTATTTTCTTATCTCCAAATAAAGGCTCATTGGCAGCATCCTGAAAGCTAACTGCATAAATCCCTACACCTTTATTTCCTATTGTTATATTTCCTGTATTTGATACCAGAGAACCATTTTCTGCGAATATCCCCACACCTTTTGTTCCTGTTATGCTTAAATTACTGTTGTTAGTATTTGTCCCGTAATTAGTGTAAAGTCCCACGGAATTATCTCCCGATAAGTTTATTGTCCCGTTATTAACCGCAGAAACATCAGCATTTGAAATAATAGAAGCATTAGCACCACTTTTCATTGCTACTTCTCCGGCTTTGCTTCCTGCAATAGTGTATCCTGACATTAATTCCGACTTGGCTGAGATAAGCGAAGTCTGTACATAGTCATCTGTAGGATTATCCATATCAACATTTTTATTTATAAAAAATTGCCCTTTATACTGAGATAATTTTTTATAATTTGTTGAACTTGACGGATCAATATTTTTACCTGTTACACCGGGCAATGCATTCAGATAAACAGGAGCTGACGGTTCTGCCAGCATTAGCAGTGTCGAATTATCTTCCATTTTTACTGTTAGATTATTAATATTCAGATAATCTGTCAGTGCTGTTGTCCCTTTTGAGTAAAATGCCGTCCCCCCGCTTTTTATATGAGCTGTTGTAGCTCCCTGAAAATTTACCTGAGCACCGCCTTCGTTATAAAACAGCAATGATTTATCACCAACTGTAAGATTGGCATTGTTTACTATTGTAACAGCACTTCCTACAGTTCCGTTACCTTTTGTGTATAGTCCCACTGCGCCGTTTGCAGCTTCTATCTCTGCATTATTTGTTATTTTGACTATATCATTATTATTATATAAAGCTACTGAATTTTCCCCGCCGATTTTTATACTTCCTCCGTTTTGTCTGTAATGAATATTCGCAGTTGTTTCTCCCGGAAGTATTTCGGTATTTAATGCCATACCGTTATTTTTTGTAATATATACACCTACAGTATTTTTCGAACCGTCAGGCTGCGCATCATAGTTTAATGCTGTTCCGTCATTTAATGTGACAGAATATGCATTATTGGTCATATTAGTTACTATTCCCTCATTATCTATTGCCTGAGCCGCGTTAGTATAAATTCCTGTTGTTCTGTCCACCATATTTCCAGGTGTTCTGATTTCTATTTTTGACCCGGTTCCTAGATGAACTACTCCCTTTCCTCTTCCGCTTGTATTCCAGCCGGGTGCTCCGTTAGAAGTTCCATCAATAACTATTAATCCATTAGTTCCAGCCCCGGTCTGATATATTGGTATATTCACTTCTTCATACAGCCCTGCTTTCAGAGCAGATCCAATTGTAAAAACCAGTCCGTTTCCATTTTCCACAATAATCTGAGAATCCTTTGCCGGATCATTTGTTGTATTATCATTCATTATTACACTTCTCATGCTGTCAGTAGATTCTACTATATTTATACCTGTTGATTGTCCTCTTACTACAATTATTCCCGGATCTATATATTCAAGTGTGTCGTTATCTCTTGAATCCACAAAGCAGCATCTCCATAACTGAAGCCCCTGTGATCTGTCTTCTGCTATTACATTCCCTACTCTTCCGTCTGATGAATGACTTAAATATGTTCCTTCTGTATCTTCGAATTGCATCCATACTGCCTGCTTCACTCTTACTATTCCATAATTTTCTATTTTTGTATTTTCTGCATAGCTTCCTGAATAATAGTGTATTCCCATAACAGATCCTACATCTCCGCCGTTATCCGCTATATTGGTAAATATATTAAATTCTCCGTTATTTACAAATGATATAGGGTTGGCGTTCTGTGGTCCTGAAAAGTATCTGTTTTCATTTAATACACCGTGAAATGTATTAACCTGAGTTACTCCTCCGCCGCCATTTCCTGTACCGTCATAATTTATTTCAATTTTCCCGTCATTAGTATAAGATCCTTTATATAATTCCACACCAGTTTTATTCATTAAGCCGGAAGTGCTGTTTACATTATATACAAGCTCTCCTGTATTCACTTCATTAGTCCCGTTTACAGATGTAGTTACCGATACCGCATGAATCGGACTTGAAAAATATGTTGCTCTTGGCCAGTTAATAGAAATTTTGCTTAAATCAGGAGGTGTTACTGTACCTATAGGTGAAAAACTCTGTAATTCTATAGTCTCGCTTATTACTGGTATTTCTATATTCGGACTTATAGTACCCGGTGTAATATTTATCTCATTTGCAGGAGTTACTGCTAAATCCAAAGTATTCTTTGTTATTCCCTTTATATTAAGACTTACTCCTAAGTCAACAAATTTACTTTCTTCCTTGGGTTTATACGGTTTGAACTTTCCGTCTGTTGTCGTATCACCATAAAGTGATGACTGACCATCTGCCAGAGTACTGTCTCCGTTAGCTTTCTGCGGATCTGAATAATATTTCGCATTGGACAGAGTATTGTCTCCTTTATTCTTTTCATTATAAAATCCGGAAAAAAATATCTGCCATTCGAGATATTCTGGTTTTACTACATAATCTCCCTGTTTGTATAAATCTTTTAACTCTTTATTTTTTTGTTTCAGTATATTCTCTATAAGTTTGTAATTATTGCTGTTTGATTTTCCTGTTTCCAAATTTTTTATCATATTATTATACATTTTGTCTGTTTTGCTTTCTGCAGCTTCTCCTGGTAGTACCGCTAAACTATTCAAAGCCAGCAGCATAAGCAGCTTATTATTTACTTTCATTCTCTCTCCTTCAAAATCGGATAGTTCAGAGCAGTTTCCCGTTCTTACTTCCTCATTAAATCACTGGATTTACCAATAGTACTTTTCCACTTATTTCCTAATATCCTTTTTATCACTCCCTGCATATGAATTTTTTTATTTTTCCAGAACATTGTTCCGTTTTTTGTAATAATTAAAAGTAACAATAAACATACAAAACTCATTTTCATCGTTACTTTCAGCATTTAACTTTTAATTATAATAAAATTTTCTTCACTCCCAAACATAACTTCATGTTTAAATCCCTTTATAAATAACTCGGAACTTTGTTTCATTATATGTATTATATTCCCATTTTTTTTATTTGTCAATAAAAATTTTACGAAAATAAAATTATGAATCACCTGTTAAAAAAACTTTGATTTCCTCATCAGTAACATAAAGTTAAACTTTTTTAATTATGATAAATCAAAAAAATATTCTATAATTAAGACAAAAAAAATTAGGAACAAAGTTCCAAAAAAATGTCAGATAAAAAATATTATTATAATATTGATTTTCTATAAAGGAGATAACTATGTTAAAACATGAACTTAAAGGTAAGATTGTTGCTGTAGCAAGTAACCTGTTTAAAGAAAATAATTATGAAGATGTTTCTATCAGGGAAATTTCACATTTATCCGGAATTTCCATTGGTTCTTTTTACCGTTACATAGGATCAAAGGAAAAATTATTTGAAATTTTCCATAATGAGCTGAAAGAAAATGTTATAGAAACAGTCACTGACAAAACATATAATCTAAGCGGAATTCAAAAAATAGAAACACTTTTCAATATATATATTGACACTATTTACACTCACGGATATAAATGTACAAGTTTTTTTCTTATGCTTTCAATAGAGAATAAAAAGCTCTTTCGCTCCACAAAAACTTTATATACTTTTTTAAAAAATTATGTTAACGAAGCTTTCAATAACGGTGAATTTAATAAGAAATATGACTCTGATTATATATTCAGTTCTCTCTATTCTTCTATAGGAGGAACAGTACTTGACTGGTGTACATGTAAGGGAAATACTAATCTGAGAGAGAATTTTGCACTGACATTTAATATACTAATCAATGAATTTAAGAAATAACAACCTTATTTTTACATGAACTATGTTCTTATTTATATCATCCAAATATGATATAATAATATTATATTATAGAAAGGGATAGATTTATGAAAGACAATGGAACAAAAAGTAAAATTATAGCAGCTGCTGAGGAATTATTTAAGCAGAAAGATTATGAAGACATTGCTATCAGGGAAATCTGTCAGTTAGCTGATATTTCAATAGGAGCATTTTACCGGTATATGGGTTCTAAAGAAAAGCTTTTTAAAGTTTTTCACGTAAAGATGGGAACCGAAATAGCAAGACTGGTACTTGAACAGACTGATAACAAAGCACCTGTGGATAAAATTATTATTATTATAAATATATACCTTGATTTTATATGAGCCTGTGATAAAAAGTCTGTAAATAAAAAAATCTTTTTATGATAAACTAAAAACAGGAGGACTTTATTATG